>JASLHL010000277.1 GCA_030152225.1 Flavobacterium sp.
GTCTATTATTTGTTAATTCTAAAGCTAAAATATCAGAATTGTAATCAATAAATGATACTGAAGTTGCATAACTAAATTTGTTTACTAACACATCTACTACCTTACTTGTTTGAGCTCCTGATTCATTACAATCATAATCCATCCCCACATAAATCCCAATATCACTCATTAATTTTGAAACCTCATTAGCTCCTTGATCAGTATAGTTAAACATGATATTTGGCATTATTTGCCAATGATAAAAATGAGGAAATTCATGGTATCGCATCACTTGTGCAACAGCAGTTGCAACACAGCCTGTAGGAGCTCTTTTTAATTGACCATCACAATTCAATTCTGGAGTATAATTATTATATCCTCTTCCTTGTCCCCATAACGTTTGCAACAAAGGCGATACTTCATTATATAGAGGTTCTGCTGAATAAGGTGGATTTTCTTCTCCTTCAATAGGAATATTTCTATCCCATTCTTCCCTTACATTGGAAGGTATTTCCATTCCATCTGAGTAGTTTAAGAACTGAATCTTTTCTATCCGATTAATAAACCAATCAGCAAGACCTATTGGCAAATTATCAACATCAAAATTGACATCTATTGCGTAGCCTAACACAGGCATTTCTTTTTTAGTAGCCGAAACTACAATGTAACCTTTAGGCAGAAAAGTAACTACATAAAGAATTACAACGTTCTTCTCATCACGTACAACTATTACTTGATCAATCTCATGGTCTTCAAAGCCAGAAACAGGAACAAAATCAGCTGATTGATTTTGTTTGTATTCCTTTTGAGAGTTTTCTAAAAAAGATAGCGCTACTGATTTAGCCATATCACTAGATACAAAAAGATCCGTTTGCCTAAGAGATCCTTCTTCCTGTATTTTATTCTCATCTGATGAACATGATAAAATAAAAAACACAAATAAAACTAGGAGTTTTTTTTTATTTTCAAACATTTAAAACATTAATAATCAAAAATATAGACCAAAAACTATACCTGAATTACCATTAAGTTTAACTGTTTTTATCAATACTTCAACTATTTACTCCATAGTATAAATCAGCTAAAAAAAGTTCAAAAAATGATATAAAAAAGGCGAAGAAAAATTCCTTCGCCTTTTTTATGTCGTTTTTGTGATACTGTCAAGTTCAAGTTAATATGCAATTGACAACCACTCGCCTAATAATCTTTAAAACAAACTCAAATCCAATTGATTGACAAAATCATATAAAATACGATAGCCTACCACAGAATTTCCGTGCTGATCCAAAGCGGGATTGAATACACCAATGCCCATTTTATTGGGCACACTAACAGCAATTCCCCCTCCAACACCAGACTTACTTGGTAAACCAACGGTTCTGGCATATTCACCGCTAAAATCATACATACCAGCAATGAGCATTTGCGCTTGAATTAAACGCGCTAAATCGCGGTTATAATACGTTTTATCTCCATCAAAACGCGTACATCCATTGGCATAGAAATAGCCGATTTTCGCCAAGTCTTCTGCGGTTACTTCAATCGAACACTGCTTAAAGTAGTTGTCTAATTTATCTTCTTCACCTTCAATTAATCCATTGTTTTTCAAGAGGTAGAAAATCCCTCGGTTGCGGTGTCCCGTTTCTTTTTCAGAAAGGTAAACCGTTTGATTAATAGCTATAGACTCATTTTTAGTAATATAGCGGATCATGGCTAAAATCTTTTGATAGGCCACATCTCCCTCTCCTTCAATAAAAGCAGTTGTTAGGATCGCCCCAGCATTCATCATGGGATTTAAGGGCTTTCCTGCTGTTTCTAAATTGGCATAGTGATTAAAGGCTTTCTCCGTGCCGTAATAACCAATGCGTTCATATAGCGCTTGCTCGCCTTTTTCTTGTACGGCAATCATCAAAGCAATCACTTTCGAAATACTCTGAATGGTAAATTTAGCTTTTACATCGCCTACATTAATAATTTCTCCATTCGCTTTGACAACGGAAAAAGCGACAGCTTCAGGATTTGCTTTTCCCAACTCTGGAATATAATCTGCTACTTTTCCCTCTTTGTAATACTGGTGATTTTTACTTGCAATTTCTTGCATCCTTTCTTTCGTAATTTGCTTGTCCAATGCCGTTTTATTTTGCTGCGCCATACTTGGACTAACCTGACCTATTCCTACCAACATAACCAATAGTACTCGTTTATATAACTTTATTCTTTTCATCGTTTTTACCTGTTATTCGTTTACATTTTTACTTCGAATCACTTTACCTGATTCCGTTTCAACAAATTGTTCAACAAATTGTATTTCTTTAGGTCTTTCATATTTAGCCAAACCATCAAAGAGATCTTCTGGCAAAGCATAGGGCTTATTTTCAATCACCAAAACAACAATAGTACCAAAATAATCATCTGCTTTACCTGCAATAAAAAAGCGCGAAGGTATTTTCGCTGCTAATTTTTCTTCAATTTGCTCCGGGTACAGCTTCACACCACCGCTGTTAATTACATGGTCAAAGCGTCCCAACCACTCAAATCGATGGTCGTCAATTTGGTTCACTAAATCGTTGGTGATAAGACGTGTGGCACTAATACTTGGAATATCAATAACCAAACAACCGCGATCGTCGGTTTGTATTCTTGCATGAGGGAGTACTTCAAAATAGGGGTTTCCTACTTTCCTTGCTGCCATATGGGTAATGGTTTCCGTCATACCATAGGTTTCGTACACTTTTGTTTGTTTGTGTATTAATTTTTGTACCAATACTGGCGATACTTTTGCTCCACCGATGATCAAGGTATTGATTTGATCGAGTTCATTTAGGCTATTTTCCACCTGCATGGGCACCATGGCCACAAAATTGTAATAGGTTGTATTGCCCAGTAATGGTCGAGCGCTTGGTTTACAAATATCTAATTTCCAACCAAATAAAAGCGCACGAATAAACATTAACTTTCCACCTACAAACTGAGCCGACATACACAAAAGCGCTGTACTTCCCGCTGGGATGTCAAAAAAAGTAACCGTAGCTGTTGCTGAGGCTACCATGGCTTTTTTCGGTAAGTGGATTTCCTTAGGTGGTCCAGTTGTTCCTGAAGTGCGTTGTATCACAAACTCCTTCTCATCAAACCAATCAATTATCAGCTGTCCTACTTGGACTAAATATTCCTCTTGTGTGGCTAGCATTGCCTTTGCCTCACGTAAGAGCGAGTCAACGGTATGCCTCACACCATTTAATTTGAATTGAGGGTGAATATCGTAATGATCCATAACTATCTATTCAAAAATGATTAAGCTACCCTTCCCAACAAGCGATTTTTCCAATCCGTCCACTTGTATCGTTTAGCGAATATAACGAGTAAAATAGGGTAAAACACAACTACTTGCCAAATAAATTCCCAAACGGAAATGGCTGCTAAAGGCGTAGTATTCAAAAATAGGGAATTCGTTTGAAAAACAGTCCAACTTGAGGTAACTAGTAAAGCTCCAATCAAATTATTCGCTGCATGAAAACCAAGTGCTAATTCCAATCCATCATCCATTAATGTCATAATCCCCAAGAAAAAACCTGTCCCGATATAATACACCATAATACCGCCTCCTAATACTTCTACTTCAGGATTAGCAAGGTGTAACAATCCGAATACAACAGATGTTACAATCAGGGCTATTCCTCTATTTCGAGTCGCTAAACCGACACCTTGCATCATATAGCCACGAAAGAAATACTCTTCAAAGCTCGTTTGAATGGGAATAAAAATTAGGGCAATGACCAGAAAGCCTAGAAATGCGGTTGGATTAAAGTTAAATTCAAAGTGGGAGGGATTCAAGAGATAGCTGATACTAAAACTCAGTACAATCAAAGCGGTTTGACAGCCAAAGGCGAATCCAAATCGCTTGAGGTCTATTTTCATGCGGGATGTTGTCAGGCTTACCAGGGATTGTTTATGTACAAACAAGACCCATAAAGCTAACAATACCAAAAAGATAGCAAAAGGAAAAATCAACTGCAAGAAAGCGCCGTTTTTCCCCAATATCTCAATTTGAGAATGGATTAATTCTTGAGTTGAGACCGAAGAATATTTTGTAACCAGCCAGTTTACAAACATAATCATCAAATAAAAGAAGGTAAACGGAAGATAATATAGGGTTTTCTTCCTATTTACTTGATGTAGTAGTTGGTCGATGTATTTCATTTTTCAAAAAAATTGCTATATTTGAGAACAAACCTTAACACTATGATTACAATTTATCACAATCCTCGTTGCAGTAAATCAAGAGAGAGTATCGCGTTTATGGAACAACAAGGCGTAGCCTACAAAATTATAAAATATTTGGATGCAAATCTTGGTTATGACGACATTAAAGCGCTTTTACAAAAATTAAACTACACCCCGATTGAGTTAGTGCGCATCAAAGATGCGTTTTGGCAGGAGAATTTTGCGAAACAAACCCTTTCTGATGAAGAAATCATTCAGGCCATGGTGAAACATCCGCAAATCATAGAGCGTCCAGTCGTAGTCAATGGCTCAAAAGCTATTGTTGCAAGACCTACAGAAAAAATACACCAAATCCTTTGATTAACTTTTTTTTAACAAAATAGTTATTAAACCAATGGTTAAAATTATAGTCTAAGTACATGATAAGTAAACTAAACGACTATAATGAAAAAACAAATGCCTTCATCAGTTCTTCTGCTGTTGTTCGTATTTTTTACGGCACTAACAACAGCAGCTCAGAACCGCCCTCAACCTACGACAACCAGTACAGTCACCGGTACGGTTATTGAAGCGGCAACGAACACGCCTTTAGAATACGCAAGTATTTACGCTCAAAATGAGAGCAATTCCAATATCATTTCTGGAGCCATGACCGATTCAAAAGGATACTTCTCTTTTGATGTTCCAGATGGAACCTACTATATTAAAATTGACTTTCTTGGTTTTAAAACCTTAGAATTACATCATATTACTGTACAGGGAAATACCAACACCGGGGTACACAAAGTACAGGATGATTCTCAACTATTAGAAGAAGTAATGGTCATTGCTGAACGTTCTACTGTAGACATCAAACTCGATAAAAAGATCTACAATGTTGGACAAGATATGATTGTCAAAGGAGGTACTGCAGCAGATGTATTGGACAATGTACCGTCTGTTGTAGTAGATAGTGAAGGAACAATCAGCCTTAGAGGAAATGAAAACGTAAAAGTATTGATTGATGGCAAACCGACTGGATTAGCGAACAACATCCAAGAGGCCATGCGTATTTTACCTGCTGAATCCATCGATCGCGTTGAAGTTATTACCAATCCATCTGCACGTTATGAGGCAGAAGGAGGAGCGGGTATCATCAATATTATTCTGCGCAAAGGAAAAGCACAAGGAATCAACGGTAGTGTAACAGGAACAATTGGCGATCCACGTAACTACGAATTGAACACCATGTTTAATGTGAGAGGAGAAAACTACAACTTCTTTACTTCTTTAGGTTATAGAGACTCCAAATCTGATGGATACAATTTGAATGACAACCGCTATATTGATCCTACAACTGGTGAACCTACACAACGCATTTACGAATACAAAGACAACAATAGAGAAAGACAAGGATACAATGGTTCATTCGGTTTAGAATGGTATCTAACTCCTTCTATTACGTGGACGAATACCGTAACAGCGCGACGCAATTCGGGATACAATCCAAATAAAGTAACCTACAATTACTATGACGCTGCTGATACTTTCTTATACAATAGATATAGAAACGAAAACAAAGACAGTGAGAGAAATAACCTAGAGTACACCACAACCTTCGAGAAAAAATTTGAGAAAGAAGGTCATGTCCTAACAATCGAAGGATCGATTGCTCAAGACAAGGATAGAGAAGACGCCTCTATTGACGATATCAATGATTTTTTAAATCAAACCTCATTTGAACGTACTTTCAATAAAGAAAAAGAAAAAAGTGGTTTAGCTAAGTTAGACTATACCTTACCTATAGGGGAAAACGGAAATTTCGAAGCAGGTTATTTGGGAACGTTTAAGTCTAATACAACTGATTTTAATTTACAACGCTTGCAAAATAACAGCTGGAATACCGATATGCGTTTATCTAATATCTTAGAATACAAGGAAACAATTAATGCCCTTTATGCTCAATATGGGGATCGTATTACTCCAGAACTAAGTTTTATGGTTGGTTTGCGTTGGGAAGATTCGAATATTGACGTGAATCAATTGGCAACACAGAACTATAACAACAAAAAATACAATGATTTCTTTCCGAGTGCCTTCTTGAATTACGAATTAAATGAAAGTACAAGTACGAGTATTAGTTACAGTAGACGTGTAAATAGACCCCGTGGATTCTTCTTAAATCCATTTTCGAACTACACGAGTAACATCAACTTTTTCCAAGGAAATCCCGACTTAGATCCAGCGAAAACACATGCTATTGATTTAGGTTTTATGAAGCGTTGGACTGGTTTTACCTTAAATGCGTCAGCTTACTATAACAAAACAGAAGATACCTTCCAATTTGTTCGTCGAATTGCTGGAGAAACGGAAGATGGCACACCTATTTCTATTAGTTCACCGATTAACTTAGCGACAGAACACCGCTATGGGTTGGATATTACTTTAAACTACACGCCTTTCAAGTGGTGGAGATTAAATGGTAACTTCAACTTCTACCGTACAGAAACTAGAGGAGATTATACCTTTACGCATTTAGATGGCACCCTAGAAACACAGAATTTCGATAAAAACACCTATGCTTGGTTTACTCGTGTATCGTCCAAAATTACCTTGCCATACAAAATAGATTGGCAGTTAAACGGAATGTACCGCGCTCCATACAACACAGCACAAGGAAAAGTATTGGGTAACTTATCAGGTAACCTTGCTTTAAGCAAAGACATCTTAAAAGACAAGGGAACTATTACCTTTAACATTAGCGATATCTTCAACTCAAGAAAAAGAGAACAAGATCTCGTTCTACCACAAACGATTTCACACAGTGAAATGCAATGGAGAGGTAGACAAGTCAATTTGTCCTTTACTTACCGATTCAATCAACCCAAAATGGATAAGAGAAATATGAAACCAGGAGGCCCAGAAGCCGGTGGAGATATGGAAGGCATGGAAATGCTTTAGTATAAAAAAAGAGACTAAAACTTCGTTTTAGTCTCTTTTTTTATGTTTACAGTTAATCGGTTAACGGTTGACCTCGATCGCGGCAATCCGTGTGTTAGAAACAAGGTCTACAAAATACAAAGCAACGGGTATTCATAGTACCTATTTCATAACCCTAAAAACAAGTGGATGGATAGATGAAGGCACGGATTCAAATCCGCGCCCTTGAATTAGTTACCTACAAAGCGTTTTGTTTTTACATGAATTCAGACGAAAAAGAAGTGTTTAGTTTCTTTCAGCAAATCGGAAAGGGGTTGGGTTTTGTTCGAGTCATGTTCGAGTCATGTTCGAGTCTCCTTCGGTAAATGTAGGGTAATCCCCCGTAAATACGCATGTTTATCGAAGAAGACCCGAAGAAGACCCAAACAAAACTAAAACCAAACAATACAAATAGCTGAATAGTAGCTGTTTGTGTTTTCCATATAAAGAAAGGGGGGATTGCAGGTTAATTTCGACCGATGTAGGTTTGTAAGTTATTCATGTAGCTTGTGAATAGCAAAGAACGATTCCCGATGGCGCGGATTTGCACCTTAAATCCGCGCCATCGGAATCGGTTGTTTTGTCTCTACACTACTTAATTTAAAAAAAACATACCCCCTTTTTAAAATCCATTTAGTTTAAAAAATAAAAAAAAGACTTGAGTTCAATTAACTCAAGTCTTTTTTTTATTCGTTAAGAGGAAATTAAACCCTCTTGAACTGTAGCATTAATTTCTCAAAATTTTCACATCCGCTCCTTCGCTAGTTGCATTCATTTCTGGTGCATACACACTTTGAAGGGTTGTAATACCATTGGAGAAATAGCCTGCATTATTTGCGCGTACATCGTATTCAAATACATAGGTACCTTTGCGTAGGTGGGTAATAAAGAAGTTTGTTGCTGCATCACGAGTTTCTTCGTAATATCCAAACTCTCCTTTTCTCTTGTATCCTGAGCGAACATTCATTGGTTCGAATCCACTTGCACGCATGTCTTTTAGGTGAACATAATCCATGTCTCGATCTACTGAAATTTCCAATCGCACAGTAACTACATCCCCTACTTTAATTGGAGTTTCGTTGGTGATTTCACGCAATACTTGTCCGTTGTCTGTAGAAGCTTTAATAAACAATTGTTTGTCAAAAGCAATTCCTGTACCTGACTTCGATACTTTAGACAAATCGTCAAAATACTGCCAGTACATGGCACCATAAGCAACTCCTGCCGATTTTTTGTCTAATTCTACGACTCCCATTTTTGGTTGAATCGCAGCTGCATCCCATACTTTTTTGTAGTATCCTGCATTCAATTGTTCGGATTTGTCAAAATTAACAGGGTATCCGCCTACTTTTACCTCAACACTTTGATCGCTGTGCATCCAGTTTTTCCCCAAATACAATAAAGCGTATACGGCACGTGATGTTGCTTTGGTTGAGTTCCACGCTACGGTTTGTTTGTTTTTCAACAACCACACCTTCATGTCTTCAATTGCATTGGCATATTTTGTTGCATCTACTTCATGTGCTGCCTCAATAATCATCACTTGTGTTTCTATTGGCGCATTATACCACAACCATCCTGCTGCATTTTCTTTCCAATACATGCCCATTTCATCACTGCGCACTGCTGTTTCTACAATGGTTTTCAACGTTGCATTTGCCGCTTTCGAATCGCCAAATCGCTGTAAAACAACCGCCTTCATAGCTGAAGTATACAGGTTGTCTGTCGCTTTTTGGGTCGCTAATTCTTTGCGGTAATCCGCAATCATTTTCGAGTATTTCTCTTGGATTTTAACTTCCTCTTTAAACAAACTTCTCACGTATAAATAGTGTAAGTCTAAAGCAGCTAATTTATCCTCATTCTTATTCTTCTGATACGTAGCATAATGTTGTTCGTCTAAATAAGTTAAAGCTCTTTTCACTAAGGCCATTATCGTTTCTGACTGTGGCATCCCTCCTGCTTGTTTCATTTGTCCAAATCCTTCGACAATGGTTTGGGTGATGTACACATTGGATTGATCTCCACTAAACCAAGGGAAACCTCCATCGTTGTTTTGTTGGTCAGCTAAACGCTCAAGCTCAGCATCTAATTCTATTTTCATCTTGTTTAGATCAAAAAGAACAGCTAAACGCTTCATTTGTTCGGTTTCATCTGCTGCTTGGCGAACCCATGGTGTTTCTTCAATCAACACTTGTTTAAGTTCTTCATTTTGCTCTAACTTCGACTGTATGCTTCCTTGTTTAGACCAATAGTCAAATACGGATTGAATGCGTGGATTGCTGTTTAGCAATTGGGTTGCAATGGTATTAGCGAATACTTTACTAAACGTTTGTTCGGTTCCTTTAAACGGATACTCCTTAAGGTAAGGCAAAGCTAAGATAGCCGTCCACATTGGATTTGCCGTAACTTCTAACGTCAGCTTATAATTTTCACGTGTAGCTGATAATGGTTGTTCTAAAGCGTCAAAAGTGAATAATTTATTTTGTCCTTCTTTGATGTACAACGGCATAGTTTCGGTAACCAGGGTACGGTTAGACAAAACTGGAATAGCGGCTTCTTCTCCATCGCTAAACGCACCTGCTTTAGCCATTATGCGGTATCCTAAAGCAACGATGTCTTTGGGAACATTGATGGTCCAAGCTACTTCGGTATTTGCTGTTGCTCCAAGTGTAAACTTTTGTTTTGCTGCGTTTCCTTCTTCTACTACTCCTGTTAACGGCGCTGCTGTTAACGCATCGAAGAATTGAATTTCTACCTCTCCACTTAATTCAGTTGTATTTAAGTTTACAAGTTTAGTCGATACAGTAATCTGATCTTCTTCTCGAACAAAACGCGGCATATTCGGTTGCACCATCAATTCTTTTTGGGTGCGCACCAATTGCTCTACATAGCTACTTTGTAAGTCTTTAGTATGAGCAAAGGCCATAAATTTCCATTGGGTCAATGCTTCTGGTGTAGTAAAAGAGAAACTGACATTTCCTTTGTCATCCGTTTGTAATTGTGGGTAGAAAAAAGCGGTTTCTTTAAGGTTGGTTCTGATTTGAACCTCGCCTTTTTCTCTTGCTTTTTCTTTTGCCTCTTCTGCTGGAGGAGCTGAACCTATAGCATCTGACATCATCGCTTCTTCTGCAACTTCAGGCATTACACGATTCGCACTTGCGTCTCGATCTCCTCTCATTGCATTTCCTGCCATCTCTTTATAAGCGACACGAGGAGAAGCTCCAAAGGTTGCCATAACAGTACCGTAACCCGAAGGACTAAACCCGTATAAATTCAGGCTTGTTGGTACGCCATATGCCACTAAACTAGGATAAACAGTACGGTTTAAAAGATTTTGCGCATAACTTTTTCTGCTGAAATTGTAGGTTGAAAAATCCGAATCCTGCCCATAGCTAAAGAAATAATCAAAGTTAGTTTGAAAGGAAGTGTTACTTCTAAATTGGTCTAGGGAAGCATCATACATACCCGCAACCATTTCAGCAGCGAATTTGTCTTTTGTTTTTCCCGACACTTTTAATCGCCAAGTTTCTTCTTGTCCTGGGGTTAATTTATCTCTAAAGGTAACGAGTTCTAGTTTTAAATCTTCTTGACTTGCATCCAAAACCAATTGGGCTGATTTTTGCGTCGCAAAATTGTGTTTGATCGCTGTAAAGCTCACGCGTACATCGCCCATTTCCCCTGTCATTGGGTACTCAAAATAGCTAGCTTTTCGATTGACTTCCAGCGTTTTCTTTTGTTTAAGGTGTCCATTTACAAAAACAGAGGCAATAACAGTTGTTTGATTTTCACCACTTTGCAATCTTATTTTTGCTACTTCACCTGTTTTGTACTTTTCTTTATCCGCTTTTACAGAGAGTAATTGATAAATTACTCCTGGTTCTTCTTTGGTATTGTCATAGTAGAAGTATTGCTCTACTGTTGTTTTCTCTCCTTTTTCCCAAACAAAACCTTTTAACAAGTAGAAACCAGATGCCAATACTTTTGCATTAGGGAACGCTACTTCACTTTCTTTTGCGGTATCGAAATCTTTGGTAAATACTACTTTTCCTTGCTTCCATTTGGTGTGATCGATTTCATCTCCATAGCCAACATACGGGAACTTGCTTACGAATTCTTCATAAGTATACAATTCGTAATCTTCTTTGGTATAGTTTTCATACGGCAATAACATGCGTCGAGCATAAGGGGCTTCTAAAGCTACGATACTCAACTCTCCTTTGGCAGCGAATGTCGCACCATTGAGGTTATTGGTTTTGATTTTAATCGCTTCTAACTCTTTGGTTGATACCATTTCGTTGGTGCTAATCGGCAATTGAAGGCTGATGTTTTTATCCCCAACATAGATGGTTTGCGTACTACTATGTGTTTCTCCGTTGATATCCATCACATCGGCATAAACGGTATACGAATGCACGCGTAAATCATCTGCTTTGTACTCCTTGCGTTCTGGAGTAGCGGTAAAATCTATCGTAAAGTTTCCTGTTGCATCTGTTTCTACTTCTCCTTGTGTAAGTGTAACAGCTTGTTCGCGATTTGGCCATCCGTAATACCCGCGAATATCATAGCGATACCCCGAATTGCGGACCACGCGATACTTCACTGTACTCTGTGATACGTTAGCTCCTGAGTAATCTATCGCTTTTCCTTTGGCTTCTACTTTTTCGTCGAAATAGTATACACCTTTCACCTCATCCATTGTTACTTCAAACTTTGGACGTTTGTATTCTTCCACACTAATTGAGGCATATTCTTCTATATTACCTTCTTTTAGTAGGACTTCAAAGTTTAAATTGCCCAATAAGCCCGTTGTAGGCAAAATAAACTCTCCTTGAACAGATCCGAATTCATTGGTTTTCAAGGCTAATTTTCCTACTTCTTGTTGGGTTTGTTGGTTCATTAATCGAACGGTCACCTGTTGATTGGCTCCCACTTGTCTTGTTTTTCCTTTTTGACGGAAGACGATTGACTTGAAGTAAACCACTTGTCCAGGGCGATAAATCGCACGGTCGGTTAATACTTTTGCATTCCAATTTACCGTTTCAATTCCCTCTTCTACTTCTTTGCTCTTTGGATACGCATAAGTTGAATAAAAGATGGATTCTCCTTTTACGCCGTAATATAAATTTGCATATTCTTTGATAAAATCAGCGGTAAACTCTCCATTGCCATCGGTATTGACGAAAGTCTCCCAATAGGCTTTACTAAATTCTTTTTTGGGTCCATTGGCTAAGAAAACCGCTTGATTAGCTTTGGGTTGTCCTGTTTTTCGATCGTATAATCGGAATTTGTTGCCACTAGTTAAAAAGGCATTCGACGTGATATTGATCAACGCCATACTCACCACGTCTTTTTCTTCCGTGAGGTAATCAAAATCGCGGTTTGCCAATAGCACTATATAACGTCCTGCTGGAAGAGGTTTCAACTCTACATGGGTGGTATGTGCTTTATAATCCGTAAACGGTTTTAACGCAAGGGTATAGTCCGCTACTTTTTCGTAATCTGAGGCAATTTTTTTATATCCTGCTAGATTGCTAGGTTCGTTGATTGAAAACGTCTTATCATCTCCTTCAAACTTTAAAATTTTAAAGTGAAGTGTTCCAAAGTTTTTATGCGTTACGGCTAATACCGAACTAACTTCAGGTAATTCGTATGCGTTATAACTAACGTCTAAAGACGGGGCTTCGACTACTTTTTTGATTGTCGCTAAACGCTGAGCGGTGTCTGTTCCTGCAAACTTTTCAATCGTTTGATCGATAAAGGCCAATAACGTTGCGCCAGCTGTTTCTTCTACCTCTTTTTCTTGACCATCGCGGTAGGTATAGTACATAAATTGCGCTACTGCTTCATGCACTAAAGCTGACTTCGGATGCTGTTTTAACAAGTCTTGGTATACTTTGTTGCGTGTGGCTAAATCACTGCGATCTTCAAAACTAGTCAACGCAAACACCTGAACATAAGCCGCTAATTCGCCTTGCCCTTTTTTGGTTAACTCTTGAATTACTTGTTGGATCAACGCTTTCGCCTGTGCTTTCTTCTGCTCTCTTTGTTCGGCCGACGCTCGATAAGCGAAGCCATTGCTCAAATAAGAAGCATAATCCATGCGCAATGCATCATAGACCGTAAATTTTGAAAAATCAAGGTTGTATTGTTCTGCAAGTAGAAATACATCATTCCAACTGCCTACTGTAGCTGTTGTATTTTTATTTGCTGTTTCCAACGATGCCTTCCAATAAGCGTCACTTTCTCTTTCAAAATCCTCTTTGGTCCAAAAGCGAATGTCGTTCGTTTTTTGTTGCTCTACAGCGGTTCTGTTGCTCAATTTATACGCATTTTCCTCGTAATACAATTGATATAAACGCGCTACATACGCTTGAAGAATTGCTTTATACTCACCTGATGCGGTTTTTAGTTCCGCTTCAAACGCTTGTAAAATCGTATTAATATCATACGTTTTATCTTCTTTGGTTACAATATTGATTTTTGCTTCGTAGAACATGCCCTTCAAAAGGCTTGCATACGCTTTTGACTGACGAGAAAGGCTAATAACTTCCTGTACTTCTGGGAGCATACTTTGCACTTCCTGTTGTTCCTCCTTGTGCTCGATACTTTTCCAGAGCTCTTGTATCTTTTTATTAGGCTGTTGTGCAAAACCTAATATGGGAGCCAGTATCATGACATACATATTTAATTTTTTCATAAGAAATAATAAATTGGGTGCATAAATATATAACTATTCGCAATGACATCAGACGTTCTCACACTAAAAAACACTTCCTTATCAAAAAATAAGCAAATATCTTAATATCAAGGTATCACAAGGAAATAAAAAAAGCTTTTCCTTGATGAGAAAAGCTTTTTTTAAAACGACTATTGATCCGAACTTCGTTGGGGTTCTTTGGCAACGGGCCATTGTTGTTGTTCACCTTGATCATTTAGTGGGAGAACAACTTTTTCTCTCGACACCAGTTCTCCTTCTTCACTGGCTTTATAGGCCAATATAGCAAGGAGAATTGCGTTGTTTTGTACATCGTCAAACACAATTTTATCTGCGGTGTCACGGTTGGTATGCCAGGTGTAATTTCCATAGCCCCAACTGAGTGAACTCATCATAAAGCCAGGAATGTCTTTACTGACAAAAGAGACGTGGTCGGATCCTCCACCTGACGGAGATCCGGGGTAATGGGTTTTCAATTCTCTTTTGTATTCTTTTGGTACGGCTACTAACCAACGTTCTAGAAAGTCATAGGCATGTAAAAAGCCTTGACCTGCAATATTGGCAATTCGACCAGTTCCGTTATCTTGATTGAAAACAACCTGAATCTTATCTAATAATTCTGGATGGTCTGCTACAAAAGCACGAGATCCGTTTAGACCTTGTTCTTCACTTCCCCAGTTACCAATTAAAATGGTGCGTTTTGGGTGTGGTACTACTTGTTTGAGAATACGTGCAGCTTCTATCATGGTAATGATTCCTGTACCGTTATCTGTTGCCCCCGTTCCTCCATCCCAACTGTCTAAATGTGCGGATAGAATTACATACTCCTCTGGTTTTTCAGTTCCTTTTAGTTCGGCAATTGTATTATAGGTTTGCGTAGTCCCCAAATCTTTGGACTGTACATTCACGTTAATTCTAGGTGTTTTTCCACCTGCCGCTAATCGATACAACAGCCCATAGTCTTCTAGCGCAAGATCAACGGTAGGAATTTTGGTTGTTTGAGCGCCAAAAATGCGATTAGCTCCCATAATTCCCGTCCAATAGGACATGACAACACCTGCTGCTCCAGCTTGTTCCAATACTTTTGGCAATTCTTTAGCGGTATATCCTGTATTTTCAATGCGAGCATACCAGGCCTCTTCGGTTTGTTGTCGTTCTATTTTCATTTTTTCATACGAGGCTGGCGTGGCATATTCTTTCCACTGATACTCCGGGCGACCACTAGGTGGAAGTGCAGAGATCAGCACATATTTACCTTTTATGGTAGGTAGCCAAGCTTCAAATTCTGCTTTATTTTTTGCATCAACCAATACAACGACTTCTCCTTCAACGCCATTCTTTTTGGTTGCAGGACTCCACGCCAATTGCGTTCCTTCTAGCGATTTAATTCGCGGTGTAGTCATTGTTATTTGAGAAGTACCTCTTTCCCATGCCTTCCACGTGCCATAGGCTTCATTACGCGCCTCTAAGCCCATTGCTTCATAGGTTGTTTTTACCCAATTGTGTGCTTGCATCATTTGAGGTGTTCCTACTAAACGAGGACCTATAACATCTAATAGTTCAAAAGCATAGGTTTTTATTTGCGAATGGGTTGTTCCTTCTTTAACGATGGCCTCTACAATAGGATCTTGCTGTTGTGCAAGGGTAATACTACTGCTACTAAGTGCTATTCCCCATATACTGTATTTAATTGTTCGGCTGAAAGAGCTCGTAAACTTCATTGATTTTTGGTTTTAATTTAGTTATGGCAAAATACTGTAATATCTCTTGTTACACAATTCTTTTTTAACAACCCAAAAAAATAGGCGAGTACAAACTCGCCTACCTCAACCAAATTAACACTTTCACTTCATGAAATCACTTTTACTTTATCTT
>JASLHL010000334.1 GCA_030152225.1 Flavobacterium sp.
GGGGAATTAAAACCACAACACTAGAACCACACACATTAAGGGGACTTTTAGCATAGAGTAGTACATAAAAAATAAAATACAAGGACAATACGTAGTGGAAAGGGAGAAAATGAGTCGCAAGAACAGGAGAATTGAAGATGATACTGCCTGCTGATTTAAAAAAAGAAGGGGATTTAGGGATTAGATAGTGAAACATGGGATAAAAGAGGGATTGAATAACGAAGAATACTTGGAAGTAAAGAAAAAAAAAGAATGGACTCTTTTCTTTTTTCTCAACTGCTTTAGGTTAAAGCAAAAAATAGAAAATACTAGGGGATCAAAGTGATGAGTAGCTTTTGTACGAATTGTTTTTTTGTCGTGTATGTCGAAGATAAGCTCTTTTTTAATAAAGTGTTTTTTGTGTTTTTTTTAACAAAAGTTAAATCATGTATCATTGTGATTTTTTTGATGTTTTAATGTTTTTTTGATTCTTTTTTTAACTTTTTTGTTGCATAGTTTTGAATATCGATACGTATGAATAGGTATTCACAAACATTGTTTAGGATTGTACCCGATGCGATTTTATAGTATAGAACAATAGAAAGCAATGGGAAAAGAATAAAAAAAAAACTTGTACTCAAAAGGAAGACAAGAAAAACTCAAATTCTATCGACAAATATGAAAAGAAAATTATGGACTATTACTGCCTTGCTTTTGGCTTCAGCCTTGCACGCTCAAGTGGAGATAGGAATAATGAGACTGGATGAATCTGTCGAAATACGAGATAGGAGTGAGCGAAACTTGATTCATTCACATGTTGGAATACCTGCGTGTTCGGATGATTTAATCGAACGTCCTGTTTCAGAAATGAGGAAGAAGGGCTAACCAATGAAAAGAGAGGGTGATCCATAGATCAAGATCTAAATATAGTGGACGTTACAGGATGAGATTGAGTGTTGCACACCGTTGAAAAAAAAATAATGCTATGAAAAAATACGTTCAAGTATTTGTGTGTTTTTTGGTTGGAGTCTTGCCCAGTTTTGGGCAGGCTCCTTATCAAAAAAAATTAGTCAATCACAGTACCTTGATCCTTAGTAAAGATGTGGTAGAAACTACCACCTACGATTTTGATACTTTACTTAGCAATGGGGTTCAAGCTGCTGGCTTGATTTATTACAGCAGCAATTTCAGCAACGATAATCTATGCGATCCCAATGCAGGGGGAGTAATGGGGCTCATGCAATTAAAAAATGAGCATACTCACATTTAGCAACTAATTAAAGTAAATCGAAGTGAAAAAAAAGAAAATATATAGAGGGATTGGCCTAGTACTACTAGGTTGCACCTCTACTCAGATGCAAGGGCAACAAGATCCGCAATACACCAACTATATGTACAACCATACCTATATTAATCCCGCTTATGCGGGTAGTGAACAGGGGGTAAACATTTTTGGGTTGTATCGCACCCAATGGGTGGGATTGTATGGCGCTCCTAAAACAGCCACCTTAGCTGTGGACACCCCATTGGGCCGCTCAGGCTTGGGTTTAGGGGTAAACTTTACCAATGATCGCCTAGGTGCAATGGATGAAAATACACTAGCCGTGGATTTATCCTATGGCATTGATTTGAATAGTGCGTATAAACTCGCTTTTGGATTAAAGGGCTCAGGAGGTTTGTTGAATGTCGATTACAGTAAGCTGAGTATATACGAAGAGCGCGATCCTGTAGTTGCCAATAATGTAGACAATTCCTTTAGTGCAAATTTGGGTGTAGGTGCGTTTTTATACTCCGAGAAGGCTTATGTAGGCCTATCTGCTCCGCATCTGTTTACCCAATCGCGCTATGACGACAACGCAGTCAATACCCTTCGCCAGCGCATGCATTTGTATGCAACAGGAGGCTATGTATTTGATTTGAATTATAATTTGAAATTTAAACCAGCGGCTATGGTCAAGATGGTAGCAGGAACGCCGCTTCAGGTTGATTTGAGTGCGAATTTTATGTTTAGAGAGAAGTTTACCTTTGGAGCGGCTTACCGCTGGGATGCATCGGTTAGTGGCTTAGTTGGTTTTCAAGCGTTAGAAAATCTCTTAATTGGTTATAGTTACGATGCTGATACAACGAAGTTGGCTCGTTACAACTCCGGTTCTCATGAGATTTTTCTTCGCTTTACTTTGTTTAACAGCTTGAAACGCGTAACTGCTCCAAGGTTCTTCTAAAATAGGTTAGTATGAAAAAACACGTACGACAATTTGGATTTGTTACAACTGTGTTATTGACAGTAGTGACAGTAAGTTATGGCCAAATAGGAAAGGAAAAGCAAGCAGATCAAAATTTTGATCGTTTGGCCTATGCCAATGCGATTGAGATCTACGAAGGCTTGGCCAATCAAGGCTACATCAACACATCGGTATTGCAAAATTTGGCCGATTCGTATTACTTCAACGGAAAGTTAGCCGAAGCCCATAGATGGTATCGTGAACTTTTTGAAGGAGATTATGCAGATAAAAGTATCCCACTATTGCCCTCTGAATATTACTATCGCTATGCTCAGACGCTGAAAAGCCAGCAGGATTACGAGAAATCACAAGATTTGATGGATCAGTTTTACAAGTTAGAAGGGAGTGACTCTCGGGCCACTTTGCACAATACGAATCGCGATTACCTGACTCAGATTGGTCGTAATTCGGATCGCTATGACATCAAAGCGTTGGGAATAAATAGTGAATATTCGGATTACGGAGGAACTATTGTGGGGAATGCTTTTGTCTTTACTTCAGCTCGTGCAACGGGTACAGCGAAAGGAAGTGCGATTCACAGCTGGACCAATGAGAGCTATACGAGCTTGTATAGCTCGCAAATAAGCAAAGATGGGTTTGGAGAACCTGTTCGTTTGCCTCTGGACAATACGAGTATTAATGAAGCGACAGCTGTGTTTACCCAAGATAGTAAAACGATGTATTTTACGCGAAACAATGCCAAGAGCAATGGAAAGAGCAAGCAAAACAAAGCAAATACGTCCTTATTAAAAATATATAAAGCAATAAAGCAAGAGGATGGGCAGTGGGGACAGGTAGAAGAATTGCCAATTAATTCGGATGATTTTAATACCGCCCATCCCGCTTTAACCCCTGATGGAAAGTGGTTATATTTCGCCTCAGATCGCAAGGGGAGCTTAGGCCAATCGGATTTGTATCGCGTGGCTTTGTATGAGAATGGCAGCTATGGTCCTGTTGAAAACCTCGGAAAAACGATTAACACCGAAGGGCGAGAGAGTTTTCCTTTTGTTTCTTCAGATAACCAGCTGTATTTTTCCTCAGATGGCCATCCTGGTTTGGGAGGATTAGATGTTTTCTCCACTCGTATTTACCCCGATGGAAGCTACGGTCCCGTAGTGAATAGGGGAGAACCGATCAACAGCCCTTTAGATGATTTTGGCTTTTACATCGATGTTAAGGAAAACAAAGGATTTGTCAGTTCAAATCGTCCAGGAGGAAAAGGTTCAGATGATATCTTTTTTTGGGTTGAAAAACCGTGTAAGCAAAATCTAGAAGGAACGGTGTATGACAAGCAAACCAAAGCCCCCATTCCCTATGCAAAGGTTGTGATTTCGGATGGATTATATCTGAAAACCGATACCCTACACACCAATAGCAAAGGATATTATATCACGCCTCTTCTGGATTGTGGCGTTAAATACCGCATCAAAGCAGAGGCAAATACCTACAACACCACGGAAGTAGTAGCCTTTAATCCCGATAATAAACCAGGAACGAAGACTGTGGATATCAACTTAGAGCAAACAGAAATTCCAATTGAAGTCAATACAGATTTAGCCAAATTATTAAATCTATCGCCGATTTATTTTGATTTTGACAAATCCGCTATCCGCTATGATGCCTCGATTGAACTGATGAAGATCGTAGAAGTGATGCGAAAATACCCAACGATAAAAGTAGACGTTCGCTCACATACGGATAGCAAAGGTAAAGATGCATACAATTTGAGCTTATCCGACCGCCGTGCCAAGTCTACGATACAATGGATTATTATGCAAGGTATTGACCCACATCGCTTAACAGGACGAGGGTATGGAGAAACGCAACTGATCAATCGCTGTAGCAATGGTGTTCGCTGTAGTGATACTGAACACCAAGAAAATCGACGCAGTGAATTTATTGTAGTAGAAAAATAGTATAAAGAGAAAGCAATTTTTTTTAAATCATCGCGCTGTTGGATGTAAAATAGACAGATGAAGTTTAGAAAGCTCCTAGACTAGGAGCTTTCTTTTCCAAATGAAAGTAAAAGAAGCAATCATAAATAGTAGATGGAGTGCGAATTACCACAGCATATTAAATGCCATGGCACAAATTTTGGTCGTCTATTGTTAAGAAATAGGTGAGTTTGACTTACTCCTATTATTTTGAAGTGGTTCTGAAAATCTTTCTTTCTTTTTCTTGTTGTGACGTGTATATTTTATATGAAATTATCTAGCGAATGTGTTGAAGATGGAGCATAAAATTGGTTGTGAATCTTTGCGAGATAATGAAGTATAAGATAATGATGTTTATAAACTTAGATAGATAAGTTAAGAAGCAAAGTTTATTTGTCCTTAATTCTGATTATTATGCCCTTACAAAATTTATTTCTTATTCTATTATTACCCATTGTTTTTTATGAAATACTAACCGCTTGTTTTAAGCAAGTATCCCATAGAAAGCGAATAGCTTATAAAACAATGACTTGGTTTAGTTTTTTTGTTCTTTTCCAACTGGTTTTAGTCATCTATGAAGATTTATTAGTGGGTCATGTTGTTCACTTTCCAATCTGGGCCTTGATGTTTTTATTTTACGGTCCATACCTCAATTTGATTGTATCAACATGGTACTTCAACGAGCAACAGATGAAATACAGCAAATATGCTGGTGATTTTTACACTATGATGTGTGTATTCCTTTGTGGACTATTCATCATTTTTATGAAGGCCGATTTGCCCTATGTATTTGAAGGAATGGGCGGAGTATTAGTGCTGTCCTTTGTGTATTACGGGATTACTGTAGGAAAAAAAATAACAGCAAGAAGTAGTGAGCAAGAAGTAAGGCATAAAAAAAACAGAAAAGTGGAAAAGTGGATTCACCTAAGCGTAAGTCTTGTATTAGTCTTGCTCTTTTTTAGTATTTCTCAAGATGTAAAATCTTCTGGCTTACTATTTCTCTTGTTGTTTTATGTTTCGCTCGCTTTTTTGCGAAAAAATGTGGAAGAAAAAAATAGCATCAACATCCCTGAAGGAGAAGATCAAGAAGATCAAGATCAGGAAGATTGGGAAAGAGAGGAGGTTTACTCCATGGAACAGAGCGAATTGAATCAACCAAAGTATGGGCAAACGAAATTAAACGAAATTGTTTTACAACGTTGTAATATTAAAGTTCAAGACATCATTATCGAAAATAAAGCCTTTTTAGATGCCAATTTTAAAATGACGGATCTCGCTACCCAAACTAAAATATCACGCTATTATTTAGCGCAGTATTTTAACGTTGTTCACCGAATGAATTTTAGAGAATACATTAATAAATTGAGAATTGATCATGTCGTTCAATACATTAATAATTCCAATAAAAAAGATAAGCTAAGTGTAAATGACTTATTCGTTGAGAGTGCATTTAACTCAAAAACTTCCTTTTTTAAAAGTTTTAAACACGTACTGGGATGTACCCCTTTTGAATACCTAAAAAAATGCCAAGATTAAGTAAAAAGAAAGAGACCGAAAACGAATAGTAAAAGACAAACAGTAATACGAATTAAGAATAAAAAAAGTTGATCTACTTTTTTATGTAGTCCAATTGATTTGTATAGAGTAAGAATTATTTTTAAAATCATCGTATTACTGTCTTGTTTTTTAGATGCGAATTGAGCCAAAGTAGTAGTGTTTACCTGTTCATGACATTGATTGTTGTTTAAAATATGTGTAAACAGGTGAAAATAAAGATAATACCCGCTCATAAAACTCTTTCTTACGTTATATCATGATGCCATTTTTGAGGTCTAACAAGGGTAATAATACAGAAGAGGTTGTGAACAGTAAATCTGTTGTTTCCTAGAAGTATTGCCCATTCTTTTATGGGCAAACTTCTTTTTTTAGCAGCAGATAGTACGAGATAGTAAACACCCAATCCTTGTATATAGTAAAGGATTATTTAGTAGCAATAAAGTAAAAAAAAGAAGGACAAAACAAACAATACTAAATGATGTTATAGGACTAGAACATATAAAGAGAAAATAATAACTAAATAAAGAAAAAAATGAGAGATAAAAATTAATCCAATCTATGAACAAAATTACACAAGCTCGATACTAATACTAATTTAAATAATACAGCTATCTAATTTACTAGAATGGAATCCTTTCCTTTTTAGTGGATTGCTTAAAAAAAGAATACTATGAGAAAAATAGCTAGGCGAGAAAATGTGATTCAAACTTCTTCTTCCGAAGTTTTAACTAGATTAAAAGTGTTATTAGGAGTAAGAACAGCCAAAGAATTAGCTGAAATTTTTGATTTGAAACCCAATACTATTTCGTCTTGGAAAAAGAGAAATACAATGTCCTATGCAAAGGTTATTGAGGTCTGTCATCATTTTAATATTGACTTAAATGAATTGTTTTTTAGTGATTATCAAAATGTGTCTATTGATAAAAGTTATCGGAATATTCCAATTATTTATATTGAAGATTATTTGGAGTACTATTTGAGTATGTACGCAAAACCCAAAAAATTAAAACAAATCTATGTGCCTAAACAAGTGAGTTTTGATATTGTTATACAGCTGTATACAACAGTACTGGATCAAGTAAGTGCCAAATTAGTATACGCATTTTGTAAAAAAGTACAATTTACAGAGATCAATACGAATGAAAACTATGTGTTTCTACTAAAAAATAAAGGTTTTCAAAAATACAATGTGATCGAAGTAGATAAAAAAAACAATAGAGTTAACTTACACAAGGAAACCGAAGAATTAAGTTGGGTTAATGCCAAAGAAGTTGTAGAAGTCTACCATTGTACTAACTTCTTATTTTGCTAACTATAGATAAATTTCCCCCGAAATTAAAAGAATTTAAAATATAATGTGTTTGCGTATTTATCCCCTTACAGCAAAAAAATAGTACAATCTATAGCCTACTAATTTTTAAAAAAAGAAGAGAACACTCTTCTTTTTTTTATTCCTTTTAGTTAGATAAAAAAAATGAATACAGAGAAGGGGGCAGACCATGTAAAAACAAAAGCGCTTTTACTGTGGTGAAAATACCAACTAAAACCAGTTAATAAAGCGTCGAATATGTTTTGATTGGCGTAAGGGCGAAAAGGTATACCACTTTTATACCATCGATGTTTCGTTTTTTCTATTAAAAAAACGGACAAGAAACACAAATGCCTACTTTTTTAGGCGATCCGCTTTGCTTTTCTAAATTTTAGAAGGATAGAACCTACTGATTCAGTCTCAAAAAAGACAATTAATTCATTTTTTTAGAAATGAATGGCTGTAAAAATGAAATTATTTTAAAAAAACACCCGTGGTATTTTATGAAAATGTTTTTTTGTAAATCTGTGTATTTAAAGTGCTTGTTGGTTTTTTATTAAAAATTTTACGATATGTAAAAACACATGTACAGTTTTACACTCATATTTTTACACTTTTACAATCTTATTTTAGACGGGGGTAATTTCTTTGCCTCTAGAGAAAAGTAGAAACATCCACAACTTAGTTGAAGTGATTTTAGGTTGATTATCACGCTTCATGCTACAAACTGATTTCACTTAACGGATGAAGCGGAATAAATTTTTGTTACAGAAAAATAGAAGTGACTTCCCTTACATAAAATCACATGCATTAGGTATAAAAAGAAGGAATAAAAGTTTACTCGATCAAAAAATTACCAGGGTGATACAGTTGAAAAAACAGGAAGTTATTATAAATAAATGTACAACTAAATAATGAAAAATAAAGTGCTACAAGAAAATCAAAACATTAGTTCTTCAATAGAAGTGTTAACTAAATTAAAAGTTTTATTAGGCGTCAAATCAAGCAAACAATTGGCGCATATTTTTGAATTAAAACCCAATACTATTTCATCTTGGAAGAAGAGAAATACACTTTGTTATGCTAAGATCATTGATGTATGCAAACAGCATCAAATCGATTTGAATGAATTATTCTACTCTAACTATCCGAATAAAGCAATTGAAAAATACTATATCAATGTTCCGATTATCTACATCGATGATTATTTGGAATACTATTTGAGCATCAAAACAAAACAGCAAAAACTCAAACAAATTTACTTGCCAAAAAGCTCAAATTTTGACATCATCATCCAGTTGTATACGCTCGTAAAAGAAAAAGAACAGCCTCAATTAATTTATGCGTTTTGCAAAAAAATAGACCATTCGCTACTTGTTGAACAAGAAAAATATGTTTTTTTCGTACAAAATAAAGGGTTTCAATACTTTAAATTGATTGAAGTTAGCAAAGATAAAAGTAAGTTTAAAGTAAGAAAAGACGAGCAAGAATGTATAGAGGTACTCGCGCAAGACGTCATTGAAATCTTTAAATGGAAGGATTCCTTGCTTTGCTAATAAAAGGGCAAGGCTAAATAGAGTTGGGAAAACTTCATCTAGTCGAAAAACTAAAAGCTAAAAAGAAGGTAAACAAGAAAGCTAGAAACATAAAAATAGACAGTAATGGAGCTACTGAAATATATTTTGATTTCCATTCCGATGATTTCTTCTATGACGTGTGGAAGTATTTTACTAGTCGTTTTTTACAAAAATCTATCCGTAACAGAAACGCCAATTTTACAAACGCTAGGCGGGTATTATGGCGTATTTATTGTGCTGTGGTTTATTGATAATCTCACGCAAAACCAACTCGTTATAAGAATCAGTTTACTGCCTATTATGTTTCTTCTTGTTACCTTATCTCAAGTTTTTTTTTATCACTTCGTGTGCTTCTTTACACCAATGAAAAAGAAATTCAACTATTTTCATTATGTGCAAGCCGTTTTTTTGGGAATCATGGCCTATGTTTTTTTGTATGCCTTGTCCAAAACAGAAGGATTTCAAACATTAGACCATCAGTTTCTCTTATCAAAGTGTTTAAGCATTTGTATGGGAGTCTGTATTACCTATTATACCTTTTTATTTTGGATCCGAGTATATAAGTTTCATCAGGAAAAATCAAACTTTGGGAAGGAACAACTCAATTGGATTCACCTATTGCTCTTGGGAAAAACCATTTTTTCTATTCTTATCTTATTGAATAATAGAAGTTTATTCGTGTATGCTATGCTCGTCTTCGTGTTTTCTTTTAAGCATATTGTTGTGACGTTCAATATATTACAAGAAAAAAAGCAAATAAAAATTCCACAACAGTATAAAACCAATATTATGTTGTCTTCCGGACAAATTATTAGCGTAGATCAAATGGGGGCACAAGACAAGGATGTATTGGAATCTACGTTTGTTCATCCCAATGAAAGTGCAAGTAATCTATTAACACAACAAGAAATTGTAACGTATTTTACACAGAGCAAGCCCTATACAAACAAAAATTTTAGACTAGAAACACTGGTGAATCATTTTGGTGTAAATCGAACCTATATGTCAAAATTTATTAACGTTACCTATCATTGTAATGTCAGTCAATTTATCAATTATTGGAGATTAAAAGAAGTGGAGTACTTACAAAAAACAGACCTAGATAGCAGCCTCGAATACTTAGTCGTTAAAGCGGGGTTCTCTGATTATAGACATTATGTGAGAGCAGTAAAGAATGCAGAAAAAAGACAGCGATTTTAAAGAGATTACAACAAAATGGATTACGACTTTTTTTTTATAGGGATCTCTTTTTCAGCTTCCGTTTTTTCTACTTTTTTATGCCTTGTTTTACTCGGATTGAAGTTAGCAAAAAGTACATCCGACGTGGTGGTGAAACAAGTGATTATTATTTTGATTTCTTTTTATGCTATAAGTATCTTTTTCTATAGTACAACCTTTTTTGAAGCCTTTAGTCTGGTGCATTTATCGTGTATAAATGGACTGAATTTTCAAACGGCTCTATTGATGCCCTTGCTATTTTATCACTTCATCTTTGTATTGACAAGATTGAAGAAAGCTGAGAAATTTAATTATTTCAACTATGTTGCCTGTTTTGCTATTGGGCTTTTTGTTTATTTCTTTCCATCCAATGAAGGCAGGGAAGACTTGGAGCTGTTGTTCTCCGAACATGGATTTCTCGCCTTTCTGATTACCAAGAAAGATATCCTAATAGCAAGCATGTACAATGTCATGTATCTTATTTTATCGCTGTATCGCTTGATGCGATACCGCAAAATTATTAGCAATTACTCTTCTGATGAAGAACAAGACGCGTTGTTGTGGTTATATCCCATTTTTGTGCTTGGTTTTTTGTTGTTGCCAGGATCTATCGTTTTCTACGTGATCCCTGTAGTGAAGAATAATCTATTCTTAGGTCAACTCATGCCCAACGGTTTGTTTATGTTTTTTGTCATTAGTCTTTGCTACAATGTTTTTTGTGAAAACTTCGCCCTAGGCACAGAAGATATACTTGAAGAAACCATAACCGCAAATAAATTGAAAAAAACAAAAGAAAAAGAATTGTTCATTGACAAAGCTATTTTTGAACAATATATCGCCGATAAAAAACCGTATTTGAACCCTCAGCTGAAAATTACAGATTTGCTCTATGACCTTATGACTAATAGAAGCTATTTGTCTCAGTTTATCAATACAACCTATAAAATGAATTTTTCACAGTATATTAATCATTGTAGGTATCTCGAATACCGTAATATACAAGCTACTTTAGATTCTAAGAAGAAAACGCAGGAAGACATTATTTTAGCCTGTGGTTTTAGAAGCTATGAGAGCTTCAAACGCACACAAGATTCCTTTATGGAAAAAGAGGTGATCAATCAACGTTAGGACTAATTTCCACTCGTTCTCCTTTCTATACCTAACAAAGAAAATGATTCGATAGACAAGATAGGGCTTAAGAAATAGAATTTTCCTATGCAGAAATAAGTTATTTCTTTACAAAAGTGCTTTGAAAAGCACGGAAAAAGGGTATTTTTGTTTTCACAATTATTAAAAAAAGTATTATGTCAACGATAGAAAGAACAAAGTGTTTGATTATTGGATCAGGACCTGCAGGGTATACAGCAGCGATTTACGCCGCTAGAGCTAATATGGCACCTATTTTATACCAAGGATTACAACCGGGTGGACAGTTAACAACAACGAACGATGTAGAAAACTTCCCTGGATATCCTGACGGTGTTACAGGACCTGAAATGATGTTGCAACTTGAAGCTCAAGCGAAACGTTTTGGAACCGACGTAAGAGATGGATGGGTAACAAAAGTTGACCTAAGTGGAGCGATTAAAAAAGTATGGGTAAATGAAACAACAGAAGTCCACGCAGATACAGTAATTATCTCGACAGGAGCAACGGCAAAATACCTGGGATTACCTTCAGAACAGCATTATCTAAGTTTAGGTGGTGGTGTTTCTGCCTGTGCAGTATGTGATGGATTCTTTTACAGAAACCAAGAAGTAGTAATTGTAGGTGCTGGAGATTCCGCTTGTGAAGAAGCACATTATCTTTCTAAACTTTGTAAAAAAGTTACCATGTTAGTGCGTAGCGATAAATTTAGATCTTCTAGAATTATGGAAGATCGTGTACGCAATACCGAAAATATTGAAATCCTAATGAACACTAGTACAGTAGAAGTATTAGGTGATGGAAATGTAGTGACGGGAATTAAAGTGAAAAACAACGAAACAGGAGTGGAGGCTGATATCCCTGCAACTGGATTTTTCGTGGCAATTGGACATAAACCCAATACAGATATCTTCCAAGGACAATTAACAATGGATGAAACAGGCTATCTAATCACTACAGGAAAAACAAGTAAAACCAATATTGAAGGGGTTTTTGCTTGCGGAGATGTGCAAGATAAAGATTACAGACAAGCGATTACAGCTGCTGGATCAGGTTGTATCGCAGCATTAGATGCTGAGCGTTACTTAGCCTCAAAAGAATAAATGAAGAGGTAATAGCCCATAAAAATAACGTCTTAGCTGACTTACTATTGGAGGGCTATCCATATATAATAAATTAGGGATGAGACAGTTGTGTTTTATCCCTTTTTTATAGGTTATTTTTTATGTCTTTATTTGAATTTAGTAGAGCGCATGATAAGATATTTTTATCTTTGTACTTTAAAACCTCGACATGCTTTTATTAAAAAATATATCGTTTAGTTATACCGCCAATTATACCGTTATAGACGCCATTGATTTAGTTATTGAAAAAGGGAAACACGTAGCCTTACTAGGTGAAAGTGGATGTGGAAAGAGCACCCTCCTTAAATTAATCTACGGATTACACGATCTAGATCAGGGAGAAATTTTTTGGAAAGACAATCAAGTTCTCGGTCCAGCGTATAATTTGGTTCCTGGAATGGACAATATGCGCTATCTCGCTCAAGACTTCGATCTTATGCCACATACGACAGTGGCAGAAAATATTGGAAAATATCTATCGAATTTTAATCTCGAAAAAAAGAAAGCTAAAATTGCAGAATTACTGGACCTCATTGAAATGACAGCATTCGCAGATGTTAAGGTTAAGCTGTTGAGTGGCGGACAACAGCAACGCGTAGCTATTGCTAGAGTCCTTGCAGTTGCTCCAGAGGTGCTACTGCTCGATGAACCGTTTAGCCATATTGATTATGCACGTCGAAGCGTTTTGAGACGTAAAATCTTTTCCTATTTAAAAGAACACAATATTACGTGTATCGTCGCAACCCACGATAGTATGGATGTATTGAGTTTCGCAGATGAAACCATCGTCCTCAAAGAAGGTCGTGTTGTTGATTATGGAGATACACAAGACCTATACGAATACCCTTCTGATAAATATGTCGCTACGTTATTTGGAGAAGTAAATGAACTGTATATTTCCGATTTTACACCCGATACAAAAGAAGATGAAGTTTTACTCATCTATCCACATCAATTGATGATCTCCAAACAAAAAGGAGTACTGGAAGTTGAAATTCAACAAGCGTATTTCTGTGGAGACGGATACCTCATTCACGCGCGTTTTAAAAATAATAGAGAATTGTATTTCAATCACCCTGTCGATGTACAAGTGGGGACACAAGTGAAATTAGCACTAAAGAAATACCACTAGTTTATTGGAAACGAGAGAGGGGAAATGAGAGAGGAGAGAGGGGTGAAAATCGTAATAACAAGAGGACATTGACCAAGCTGAATGAAAATAAAATAAAAAAGCGAAAGATTTTATCTTTCGCTTTTTTATTTTATTTTCCCATTGCTATTCTCTCATCTCCCAAAAAGTTATTTCTGAATTAAATCCAATATTTTTACGCCCAAAACCACGCCATGCGTTGTTTTTCGATCTGAAAAAGAAGTGAAATAATCGATTCTAAAAGGCCTAAACTTACCAAAACCAAAGTTGTTTAAACCAATACCAAATTCCTTATAGGTGGGTTGGTCAGGGGTGTGCAGGAGGTGAAAACCTACAATAAAAGAGTACCTTGTTTTGTTCAACAGAGGGATTTTATTGATTAAAAAGCCGCGAAAATCGTGTTCCATGTGAAATTCTACATAGGATTTATTCGTGCTATATTCGTAGTAAGGCAGTAAGTTAAACTGTTTATTGTATATAGAAGAAGAACCGATAAAGGTTTGATTTCCATTAAAGTGCTTGAAGTCGGTAAATGGAATTTTATTCTGTTCAAAGAATTGTCCGATCGAAATTCCGGTGTACAACTCCCCAATAGTTCCTATGTTGTTTTGATATTTTGTTGCAATAGACCCAAAAGTATAGCTAAAGTGTCGATTTGTCGTATTCAACGCTTTCGCTAGATGTACCTCTAATACAGGATATTTGGACTGTTGGATGTACTGTTTTTTATTGGGATAACTGATTGTCTTTTGGTCAAATACCACTTGTACATTCATTTGAAGCTTGACAACCTCGTTATTTTGGAACGATGGAGATTCAAAATCTGTCGGGTCTAGTGGATTGTTGGACGTAAAATCCAAGGTAGGTACAAACGGAGGATTCTGAATGTTGTTGTATAAATTCTTTCGATACGCATATTCTAATCGCGCTTCAAACTTAAAGTTAGTAAAAGCGTATTGGCTGTAATTTAGCGCAAGAAATTTTTTCTGAAAGTACTTAGCATAGTTCTTCCCAAACCAAGCAGAGGCAAATGAGTTGATGGGCTTTTTAATCGGATCATCTTGATTGAATTGCTCAATTGCTTCGCCTGCCTCTACGCGGAGCGTACTGTAGTTTTGTTGATTAAATACATGGGAAGCATAACCAGAAAATCGAAACTTATTTTCGCTAAATCCATAGCTAACATTCACACCATACGAAGTTGCCGCATTATCAGCGCGCAATTTCGTATAATCTAAACCAGAGGTAATATTAAACCCCTGTACAGCATTGAAAGCAAAAGTAGACAGTAAACCGTGATAACTATAGGTGGTGTTTTTAAATGAGTTGACGTATTTATAGCCCTTAATTAGTTTGAAGACAGTAAAGTTATTCGTTCTTTTATCAATAGAATCTAGGATGGTTTTGGTGTCATCTGTTAAGAATATTGACTTTTGATCGAAGTATTTTTTTTCACTCTCCAGTAAAGTAAAAGGACGAATAGCTGCTAACTTCTCTTCTTCATTGAGGTTGTAATCTGTGGTAAACGTTAAATATTCATTGGTTTTGTTCTCCATCAATTGCGCTGGTTTTTCCGTATAGTGTGAAAAACTGCTTTCAAACTTGCCAATGAAATCAAAAACGATGAATTTTCCATCAAAAACAAGGGTTTGTGAAGCCTTTACATGTGCATCAAGCGAAGGGGAATGCGTATAGGTCTGCTTGATTTGCAAATTATTGACATTCTTTACATTGACGTTATTACCCTTCATCTTCGCGTAAAAAGATAGTACCTGCCAGTTTTTACTGGTAAATTCAATATATCCTTCCATAATGGGTTCGCGGTCGCGTTTGGGCGTAAAGTAAATGCGATATACTGTTTCATCCCCCATTTTGTCCTCCGAGATAATATCAAAAAAATAGTACGTATTAGCAAAAGGCAGTAGAGGAGAAATTACATTGATTCGTTTAGATACCTCAGCACTAAAAATATTGAAGTCATTGTCCGTTCCTGTCAAAAACAAAAGGTCTTTCGAATTTCCTCTTTCCTGTAAGGCATGAACTGTCTCTTTACTCAGAAGTTTATTGCGATAATCTAAGTCTGAAGACATTTCACTGAGGTAGATGAAGTTACCTGCCTCTTCGCTGTCAATATCTAAGGCAGGATCTAAGTCCTTTCGCTTTTGCCCTAAATAAGAAGCGCGTTGGGTGTTTAATTGCAGATCCCCTTTGGCGTAATACGAAGCTTGGTAGTTATTGGTACGCTGTTTAAAATGAGCATAAACCAAAGAAAGTAAATATGGCGCGTAATGATCCTGTTGTTCTGTATAGAGAATATTACGTCTATCCAAAGGAATTAAGGGAATAATCCATCCATCTGTTTGATTCTTGTATTTTATTTTTTGGTTTTCATAGCCTTCTTTTTGGATGTAAAGCGTTTCTTTTGAATCCCAATTGATAGTAAAAAAACCAGCATCATCAGTTTGTGTATGGTGAACTGTGCCAGGAATAAAAACCAAAACTTGACCAATTGGTGTGTGGTTTTCTGTGGTAATTCGTCCCGTAATGGTTTGTCCATACCCAAAACCTCCTGCTAGTAGAACGAAGAGGAGTGAAAGATATAAAGTGATTTTATTTACACGTATATTCATTAATCTTGAAAAGCACTAAGCGCTAATTCATAACTTTTTAGACCAAATCCCAATATAACACCACGACAAGCCGCTGCTAATTTAGATTCTTTGCGAAAAGACTCCCGTGCATGTGTATTGGAAATATGAACCTCAATCACTGGCGTTGTAATCGAAGCAATCGCGTCACCCAAGGCAATCGATGTATGCGTATACGCACCTGCATTAAAAACAATACCCGCATAGCTGAAACCAACCTCGTGTAATTTGTCAATGAGAATTCCTTCACTATTGGATTGAAAATAAACCAGTTCAAGCGTTGGGAATTTATCTTTTAATTGCTCAAAAAAGACGTCAAAACTAGTATTACCATAAATAGATGGTTCGCGTTTACCTAGTAAATTTAGGTTTGGACCATTGAGAATTAATATTTTCATGTATCGAATTTTGTAGTACAGTAGAACAAATATATTTAATATTAAGGTTGTTTAGACAATTGGGGACTAATATTTGAGCGAATGAAGCAATTAGTTTCCATTCATTTTGAGGCTGTTAAGATTTTTAGAGATTTTGTATTGCATTTTTTATAGGAATTAACTAAATCTTAACGATTACTGATAACGTAATAACTGATTGATTTACAATGTCATGTTAAAAAATTAAATATCTAAGGTTTCTTTAATGTTATATTTTTATTAAATAAACGTCATATTGCGAAGAGATACTGTAATTTCGTCCCAGTTAATAGTAAAAAAATTAATGGATATGAAAAAATTAGTACTATCGTTAGCAGCTGTTGCTGCATTTGGTTTAACAGCTAACGCACAAGAAAAAGAAAAACCAACATTTGGATTCCAAGAAGGTAACTTCATGATCGAAGGAAGCTTTACAATCTCTGATAAAGTGAATAAAGATTCAGATTCAGGAAACAAAAACAAAACAACTACATACAAGTTCAATCCAAAAGTAGGATACTTTTTATCAGATAAAGTAGCTATTGGAGCTGCTTTAGGATTTGGTAAAAACCAAGAAGATTTCTTTGATGGTGCTACGGCAACAAACCTTTACGCTGGAGTTTATGCACGTTACTACTTCTTAGAATTAGGTAACCGTTTCAAAACGTTTGCTGAGGTAGGTGTTGGATACGACCAAAAAGAAGTATCTGCAACTAAAAACAAATTGACAGGTATTCAAGCTGGAATTGATTTAGGATTCAACTACTTCTTAACAGATCAATTAGCAGTTGCTTTCACTTTAGGAAATGTATTCTCTTACGGAAACCACAACCACAAACTTGATGGTAAAAAACAAGGAACAATTTCTGAAACAGATGCTAACTTGAATGTTTTCAATAACTTCTTTGATAACGCTACATTCGGATTAGTATACAAATTCTAATCGAAAATCAGTACCTAATAACGTATAAGAAAGAGCTTCAGTTTTGAAGCTCTTTTTTTTATCTTTGAATCAAACGAATAAAGAGAGAAATGATACCTAAAATTTGGCAAAACACCATTCAAGCGTATATTCACTACTTGAAATTAGAACGCGGTTTGGCTGAAAATTCCATCGATAGCTATGAATTGGATTTGATGAAGTTTGTCCATTTTTTGGCTCATAATGAGATTGAGGCGACCCCTCAAACGGTTACGACAGAACTGATCAATGAGTTTGTCTACCAACTTTCGACCGTATTAGCGCCTACCTCACAAGCGCGTATTATATCTGGACTAAAAAGTTTTTTTACTTTTTTGATTATCGATGGAAAGATTGAAAAATCACCAACAGATTTATTAGAAATTCCCAAATTAGGACGAAAATTACCCGAAGTATTAGCTGTCGAAGAGATTGATGCCTTAATTGAAACTTTAGATCTTTCGACCAATGAAGGATATCGAAACAAAGTAATGCTTGAGCTCCTGTATAGTTGCGGATTACGCGTTAGCGAATTGGTTAATCTTCGCCTAAGTGATTTGTTTTTTGAAGAGGGATTTATACGAGTGATTGGAAAGGGAAGTAAGCACCGTTTTGTGCCTATTGATCCAGAAACAATGCAGTGGATTACCTTATATAGAAACAGCATACGCAATCATATGCAGGTCAAAAAGGAAGATATCGATATTGTATTTTTAAATCGTAGAGGCGCTCGTTTAACACGAGCCATGATCTTTACCATTGTCAAACAAGCAGCCAAAGACGCTAATATTCAAAAAAACATTAGTCCGCACAGTTTTCGCCATTCCTTTGCGACCTATTTACTCGAAAATGGAGCCGATATTCGCATGATTCAGTTGATGTTGGGCCATGAGTCTATCTTAACAACCGAAATTTATACGCATATCAGTCGAGAGAAGTTGAAAAATGTCATGGATACCTATCATCCTAGAAGTAGAGGAGAATAAGGAGTTGATGAGTAGATATAAAAAAAAGCGAAAGAAGAATCTTTCGCTTTTTTTAGGAGTTGAACTATTTTATTTTGCTATGTTAATAGCTCTTGTTTCTCTAATAACTGTAATTTTAACTTGACCTGGATACGTCATTTCAGTTTGAATTTTTTGTGAGATATCAAAAGAAAGCGTTGCTGCCATTTCATCGGATACTTTTTCACTTTCAACGATTACGCGTAATTCTCTACCAGCCTGAATTGCATAGGAGTTTTTAACCCCTCCAAATTCATTTGCAATTCCTTCTAGGTCTTTTAGACGCTGGATGTAAGAATCCAATACTTGTCTTCTCGCTCCTGGTCTTGCTCCTGAAATAGCATCACATACTTGAATAATAGGTGCAATTAAAGTTGTCATCTCGATTTCATCGTGGTGGGCTCCAATGGCATTGCAAACTTCTGGTTTTTCTCCAAATTTCTCTGCCCATTGCATTCCTAAGATCGCGTGTGGTAATTCACTTTCTGTTTCAGGTACTTTACCAATATCGTGTAACAATCCAGCACGTTTTGCTAATTTTACGTTTAGTCCTAATTCAGCGGCCATTAAACCACATAATTTAGCCACTTCACGGGAGTGTTGTAATAAGTTTTGACCATAAGATGATCTGTATTTCATACGTCCAACGATTTTGATTAATTCAGGGTGCAAGCCGTGAATTCCCAAATCGATAACGGTTCTTTTTCCAATTTCGATGATCTCTTCCTCGATTTGTTTGGTTGTTTTTGCCACAACTTCTTCAATACGAGCAGGGTGAATACGTCCGTCCGTAACTAAACGGTGTAGTGATAGACGAGCAATTTCACGTCTTACAGGATCAAAACACGATAGAATGATAGCTTCTGGTGTATCATCTACGATAATTTCAACCCCTGTAGCAGCTTCAATCGCTCTAATATTGCGTCCTTCACGACCAATAATTCTACCTTTTACATCATCTGATTCAATGTTGAATACTGACACACAGTTTTCTACTGCTTCTTCAGTTCCTACACGTTGAATTGTATTGATGATGATCTTTTTCGCTTCTTGTTGAGCCGTTAGCTTTGCTTCTTCAATCGTATCTTGAATATACGACATCGCATCCGCTTTCGCCTCTGTTTTTAAACTTTCAATGATTTGGTTCTTTGCCTCTTCAGCAGTTAAACCTGATATAATCTCTAATTGCTCAACCTGCGTACGGTGCAAGCGATCAACTTCTTCTTGTTTCTTTTCAACGTGCTCTAATTTAGCATCGTAATCTTTGATGATTTTTTCACTTTCTTCCGCTGCTTTTTTCGCTTTTGAAAGCTCATTTGAAATTTGAGATTCTTTATCTCTTGTTCGCTTTTCAGCCTCCGCCATCTTCTTATCACGCGATAAAATCACTTGCTCATGCTCCGCTTTTAGCTCAATAAATTTCTCCTTTGCTTGAAGAATCTTTTCTTTTTTGATTGATTCTCCTTCCGTTTTTGCGTCGCGTATAAGGGTTTTAGCTTCATTATTAGCATTTTGTAATATAGAAGAAGCATGGTTTTTCTCCAGGTATTTTGCAATGGCAAAACCAATGCTTGCCCCCACTAAAACTCCTACAACAATAAATAGTATATCCATATGTGTTTTATAATTATATAAAAAAAGCCCACATCAGTAGAGTTGCATAAACTCTGATTTAAACAAGTTTTGGGTTAGCTTGCTGTTCAAGGATCTGCATAAATGCAGCGTGCTTTAGTAGCAATGATTCACCCATTTTAATTTGTTAGTGTTGAGTTTATCAAAACGGTTTACTAATGTGAGCAGTATTTTTCTTAGTTTTTCCTTTAAATAAGAACGTGTTTTTATTTAGAAAGAATACGATCCAAAGCCTCGTCTAATCGAACCAAGCGATCAACGGCTTTATTGTAATTCTCCGACTTGTCAATTGTCTTTTGTTCCGTCTGTGATGCTAATTGTAACGCACACATCGCCAAAACATCTTGCTTATCTCGTACCGCATAGCTCTCTTCAAACTGATTGATCATGATGTCAATTTTCTTTGACGCTGAGCGCAAAGCCTCCTCCTGAGCATAAGTCACCGTTAATGGGTATACTCGATCAGCTATCGATATCTTGATTTTTAGTTGTTCATTCTGACTCATTGCTAGCTTTATTTACTGAGTTGAGCGATACAAGTGTCAATCTCTCTTATCAATGAATTTATCTTGAGTTTCGTATCTTTTCTTCCTTCGTCACTGCCCAATAGTGAATTGGCTAACTGCAGAGATTCATATTTCTTGTAAATGTCGTCTAATTGCGTCTCATTTTGTAGAATTTCTTGCTGTGCCTCGACCAAATGTTGTTTGAGGGTATTATTCTCCGCTTCCAACTGATCTAACCTTTGCACAAGTTTTGCAAACTTTACTTCCAAAGCATTAATTATGTCCGTTAGTTCACTCATGTTGCAAAATAAATATTCACTATTCTTTTACAAAGTTACAATTTGTATTTAGATTTTAAAATATTTTCTGCTAAAAGTTCGCGTGAACTGCTAGGAAATTGATTAATAACTAGGTGATGAAAATATTCTCTGCCTTTTTGTAGAATTATTTACCAATTCAACCTCTCTTTTTTTTGTCGTTTGTATAAAAAGTAGAGGAAAGTATCGAAGATAGTATTTAGGGAAGTAAAGGAGGAAAAAATAGGTATTTTCCTTGCAAAAGAGAAAAAACTTCACGGAAAAGGATTTGTGAAAAAGGGTTCGCCATTTTTAGATTATTCTTTATTTTAGCAATAAATTATAAAAAATGAAAAAGAGTTTTACTGGAATTTTTGTTTTCTCTGCCCTCGTTGCTTTTGGACAAGCTCCAGCTTTAGAATTTGCCAATCCTTTGAATATACCGATTAATGCTTCGGGGAATTTCGGAGAGCTCAGAGGAACCCATTTTCACGCGGGATTAGATATCAAAACCCAACAGCGCATTGGATTACCTGTTTATGCCCCTGCGGACGGCTATGTATCGCGTATTAAAGTGTCTACTTGGGGATATGGAAAGGCGTTGTATATCGATCACCCCAATGGGATGACAACGGTTTATGGGCATTTAAGTGCCTATGAAGGGGCAATTGCTCAGCGCGTCTTCGATACGCATTATAAACAACGCGTTTTCGAAATTGAAATATTCCCTAAGCGAAATGAAATTCCAGTAAAAAAAGGAGATATTATTGCCTATACTGGAAATACGGGTGGTTCGGGTGGTCCCCATTTACACTATGAATTCCGAGATACTAAATCGCAAGCCATCGTCAATCCATTGAGCTGGGGAATGAAAGATATGCTCATCGATACGGAAGCACCTACCGTTACTGCACTCTATGCTTATCCTATTTCTCAAGAGGCTGTGATTAATAAAACGATTGCCCCTGTCGCTTTAACTTATAAGATGATCAATGGGATTCTCACCGCTGATCCAATTACAGCAAGCGGACAAATTAGTTTTGGAATTGATATGTACGATACGGCAAACAATAACAGCAACCGAAACGGCGTTTATAAGGTGGAAACATTTGTCAATGGGAAACCTAGCTTTAGCTATCAGTTTGATACCTTTGCTTTCAGTGAATCGGGCTTTGTTAATGCAGTAGTCGATTATGGTCGTTCCAAGAGAACAAAGGAAAAAGTACAAAAAATGTTTCTCGAAAAACCATTTCCATTGTCTGTATTAAAAGTAGATGCTAGTACAAAGGGAATACTCGATGTAAAACCAGGTATGAGCTATACCTATAAAATAGTAGCTTCTGATTATCACGGCAATCAAACCACAATTGAAATTCCAGTTACTTACGCGGATGATTTTGTGGCTCGTGTCGAGTCTATGGATGTATCAGAAGGTGATAAGTACGACATCCTTTCAACCAAAGAGTTTATCATGGAAAAGGATTTTGCAACGCTAACGATTCCTGCGAATACGTTTTATCAAGATTTTAAATTTAATTTTAACGCCAAAGACAAGGTGGTCACCTTGCATAAAGACGTAGTTGCGGGCTTTAAAAACATGACGCTGACAGTGGATGTTAGCCATTTTGGATTGACAGATGCCGAATTGGAAAAAGGCTATTTGGCCCAACGCAATCCCAATGGAAGTAAATCCTATGTCAAAACACATAAAAAAGGAAAGTTGTGGACGATTTACACTAAAAAATTAGGCGAATATACGTATGGTATTGACCATACACCACCGAAGATTTATCAACCTAGTTTCAAAGAAGGGGATTGGTTGAGTAACGCAAAAGAAATTTCCTTCCTCGTTCAAGATACAGAATCCGGGGTGAATACCATAGAAGGAACGATTAACGGGAAGTGGATGCTCTTAGACTACGATTACAAGACAAAAAAAATAGTACATTTATTCAGCGATGGAGTAGTGAGTTCTGGGCGCAATGATGTTGTGATTAAAGTAACAGACAGCATGGGCAATGAAGCTAGCTTTTCTACGCATTTTTTTAGAAAGTAAACTATGATAAATCGATTGGGAATAACACTGGTTCTCTTTTTCTTAGGACTATGTACACAGGCACAGGACAAAGCTATCCTACAGGGAAAAATTGTACAAGAAAAGGGAGGGAAGGCAACCGAGATACTACTATTGCTCAAAAGCGGTGCGATTCACAAGCTCAAAGTCAATGCGAAGGGGGAGTTTTACGTAGAAGTTCCCGCTGAGGAAGAAATACGAGTAAAATTTATCAATAGTCCTTGTGAGATACAAGAAACTTTTGTTTTATCTCCCAATGAACTTCGAAAGATAACCATACAATGCGAGGGAGCGAAAGGACGAGTAATTACGCAAGCAGTAGCAGAGGAAACGCTAGATAATAATATCATGCAAACCGTGGAGATTTTAAATTATAACGGCAGTTTTGATCGGGATTTGTCCAGTGTTACGCTAAGTGGAGTCCGTGAGGTAGTTTCGGGAAGTAATCGGTTAGAAACGGTATTGTCCACTTTACCAGGGGTGAATTCCAACAATGAATTGAGTAGTCAATTCGCCGTAAGAGGAGGAAGTTATGATGAAAATTTAATCTATGTCAATGGTGTTGAAATGTATCGTCCATTCTTAATTCGCTCAGGGAAACAAGAAGGGTTGAGTTTTATCAATCCAGCCATGGTAGAAAATGTTTCGTTTTCTGCAGGAGGATTTAAAGCGCGCTATGGAGATAAGTTATCCTCTGTATTGGAAGTAGAGTACCGTAAGCCAACGCGAAATAAAGCGCAGTTGCAAGCTAGTTTTTTGGGTGCTGGTGCAACAGTAGATGTAGTTTCTAAAGATCAAGCCTTGACGGCTATGATTGGAATGCGGTATCACAATAATCGACTGTTGATGAACCGCAAAGAGGATGATGGCTATTACAAGCCCTCCTTTATGGATGCTCAAACCGCAGTAAACTACAAAGTAGATGATAATTGGGGATTTAGTTTTATCGGAAATATAACAGGTAACCATTACAAATATGAACCCAATCAGGCTACAGTCGCTTTTGGAGGCATGAGCAATACGTCTACGGTATCCATTTTGTACAACGGTAAAGAAGAGGATAAGTACAGCTCACTATTTGGTGCGTTAGTTTCTACGTATAAAACGGATCAAGATAAAATAGAAGCTGTTTTTTCGGCTTACCATACCCAAGAAAAAGAATATTACGATATAGAAGCCTCCTATCTGGTGGTTGATCAGCAGCAGACCGATTCGGATCCACTGTTTGGTTCAGAGGTGCAAAATCCGTTGCCTATTCGAAAAGGAATAGCTTCTCAATATACACATGCGAGAAATAATTATGATGCCTTATCCTTAAGTGCTGAGGTAAAAGGGAAACACCTCATAGGAGAGGCCAATACCTCTTTGCATTGGGGCGTGAAATACGTCCGAGAGAATATAAAAGACCGCTTATCAGAGTGGGAGCTGATGGATTCGTTGGGGTATGTTTTACCCAATAAACACGAGTATGCAGCATTACATACCCAGCATACCGTGGATATCAACCGCATAATGGCTTATACAGAATGGAATAAAGCCGTGTACCGTCAAGATACGAAGGTTACCTTGAATGCGGGAGCGAGAGTACAAGGATGGATGATGTCTGAAGGAGGTAAAGCGAAAATAGCAGTAAGTCCAAGAATGCAAATCGCATTAGTACCACAAGGCTGGCAAAAAG
>JASLHL010000312.1 GCA_030152225.1 Flavobacterium sp.
GTGTCAGCAAACACCACTTCGCCTGGTTTATCTTAGTGTTAACCATCATTATCCAACGACATTTACCCTTCCTGCTCAACAGCGAATGAAATTGTTGCAACTGGCTCAACAGTATGGATTTATTCTTTTAGAAGATGATGTGAATTTTGATTTTCACTACAACCTTACGCCTCCACTTCCTTTGCTTAGTGGAGATACCAAGGGAATGGTTATCTACCTGAGTTCGATTGGAAAAGCTCTTGCACCAGATTTTACAACAGGGGTACTTGTTGCCCCGGAAAACCTAATTGCGGAATTAGAAAAACACAAGGCGCTGTTGGAGGATCAAAACAAGTATTTTACTAATCACACCTTAGCGGAGTTGATCCAAGAGGGAACTTTGTTTAGACATCAGGTTAAAGTCAACAAATTGTACAAGGAAAGACGTGATTATTTCTGTCGTGTATTAACGGATTTATTTAGTGATCGCATTGAGTTTTCAGTGCCAGATGGGGATTTAGCTGTTTGGATCACGTTTTCTTTTCCGATTAACTTAATGCGTGTTCGCGCGTTGTGTTTACTCAACAACCTCTATATTCCAACCACGTTGTTATATCAGAGTAAAAAATTAACAGGAATTCGCTTGGGTTTTGCTCATTTAACTTTAGAGGAAATCGATCTTTGTTTGTCTATTTTTCATCAAGCTTGTGTAGAGTAGATTTCTTCTTTAGAAAAAATCGAATCAGTATATACAATAAATGAATAACAATTAACCCTCCCACTCCAATAATCAACACGGCTAAGAACACCCCTAAAGCAGGCATTCCACATTTAATTTCCATTTCTTCATACTTTGGCATATAGAAAGGCATCACAACAAAGAAGTAAATAAAAGCGAAGAAAATAGGCAATAGCCATTTCCACATCCCCCATCCTTTTTGATCGAGATAGATATACCCTCCAATTTGGAGGAGTGTAACAAGTAATATGGGAACAATTAAAGGCATTCTATTAATTATATAGCTACCTCTAAGGTACAAAAAAAACCGAGCCATTGGATGACTCGGTTCTTCAATTATAACTATAAAAACTTTAGGGTTCTTATTTCACTTCTTCGTACTCTACATCTTGAGGACCTTCAGCGTCTCCTCCACCTTGGTTAGCCCCTTGGTTTGGTTGAGCGTCTTGAGCACCTCCTTGTTGAGCCTCAGCTTGTGCTTTGTACATTTCTTCAGAAGCTGCTTTCCAAGCCTCATTGATTTTGTCTAAAGCTGGAGTAATTGTCGCTACGTCTTTTGTTTCGTACGCTTTTTTCAATTCCTCTAAAGCACCTTCAATCGCAGTTTTGTTCGCTGCTGATAGCTTATCTCCAAATTCTTTCAATTGCTTGTCCGTTTGGAAAATCATTGCATCTGCTTCGTTGATTTTATCTGCTGATTCTTTTGCTTTTTTATCTGCATCCGCATTCGCTTCTGCTTCTTTTTTCATTCTTTCGATTTCTTCTTCTGTCAATCCTGAAGAAGCTTCAATACGAATGTCATGTGATTTACCTGTTCCTTTATCTGTAGCAGATACTTTGATGATTCCGTTGGCATCAATATCGAAAGTTACTTCAATTTGAGGCACTCCTCTTTGTGCAGGTGGAATACCATCTAAGTGGAAACGACCAATTGTTTTGTTGTCATTTGCCATCGGTCTTTCCCCTTGTAATACGTGGATTTCAACAGATGGTTGGTTGTCCGCTGCTGTAGAGAACACTTGTGATTTTTTAGTAGGAATTGTTGTATTGGCTTCAATTAATTTTGTCAATACGCCTCCCATTGTTTCAATACCTAAAGAAAGTGGCGTAACGTCTAACAACAATACGTCTTTTACATCTCCAGTTAATACACCACCTTGAATCGCTGCACCAATAGCAACTACCTCATCTGGGTTTACTCCTTTGTGTGGTTTTTTACCGAAGAATTTTTCTACTTCTTCTTGGATTCTTGGGATACGAGTTGAACCTCCTACTAAGATTACCTCATCGATATCTGATTTAGATAATCCAGCATCTTTCAACGCTTTTTCACAAGGGATCATTGAACGACGTACTAAATCATCAGACAATTGTTCGAATTTCGATCTTGTCAATGTTTGTACTAAGTGTTTCGGTCCAGAAGCTGTAGCCGTGATATACGGTAAGTTAATCTCTGTTTGTGTAGCAGAAGACAATTCTACTTTTGCTTTTTCAGCTGCTTCTTTCAAACGTTGTAATGCCATAGCATCTTTGCGTAAATCAACACCTTCAGCTGAGTTAAATTCCTCTGCTAACCAGTTGATGATTACGTTGTCAAAGTCATCCCCACCTAAGTGTGTATCACCGTTTGTAGACAATACTTCGAATACTCCGTCTCCTAATTCAAGGATTGAGATATCAAATGTACCCCCTCCTAAATCGTATACTACTACTTTTTGATCTTTTCCAGTTTTATCTAATCCGTATGCTAAAGCAGCCGCTGTTGGCTCGTTAATGATACGTCTTACTTTTAATCCTGCAATTTCACCAGCTTCTTTTGTCGCTTGACGTTGTGCGTCATTAAAATAAGCGGGTACCGTAATTACAGCTTCTGTTACTTCTTGTCCGAGGAAATCCTCTGCTGTTTTCTTCATTTTTTGTAAAGTCATAGCAGAAATTTCTTGCGGTGTGTATAAACGTCCGTCAATATCAACGCGAGGGGTATCGTTATCTCCTTTTACTACAGCATAAGGAACAGCTGTAATCTCCGCAGGGATTTGGCTGAATTTCTCACCCATAAATCGCTTGATAGACGCTACAGTTTTTGTTGGGTTTGTTACTGCCTGACGTTTTGCAGGGTCACCCACTTTAATTTCTCCTCCTTCAACAAATGCTACTACTGAAGGTGTTGTTCTCTTTCCTTCTGCATTCGTAATTACTACTGGCTCGTTCCCTTCCATTACAGAAACACATGAGTTTGTAGTTCCTAAGTCAATACCAATTATTTTACTCATAGTATGTTTATCGTTTATTTTTTTATACTTTATTTTTCAATTTGTGAACCTCAGGTTCGCTTACTATTAGTCAATCTTTGTGCCAAGAACAATCTGTGCCATTTCTGACTCCTTTTTTGCTAAAATGTCCTTTTTACAATGCCACTTTGTCACAATTCAAGTCCTTTTGCCTGCCTTACCCTGTCGTTTTTGGCTATTTTCCTGACAGCTCACTTTCAACACTATTCCCAATTTTTATCATAATTATATAGTGTTTCTGCGTTTACTACTCTAATTTAGCTCGAATTCAATGCATTAGCCTCCTACAAAAACTTTAATCTGTCAATACGTTAAATCCAATTCCGACCGTTGTGACTCCGCAGTTTTTACTTATCTTCGTGACGATTAAATCATGCAACATTATGGAATGTATATCTGTTTTTGATATGCTCAAGATTGGCGTTGGACCGTCGAGCTCACATACGTTAGGTCCTTGGAGAGCAGCAGAGCTTTTCTTGAAAGAACTGAAAGAACGTCAACTATTTAACCATGTACAGGAACTTACTGTCGACTTATATGGTTCGCTTTCTCTGACTGGCGTTGGACATGCCACAGACTTAGCCGTTATGTTAGGCTTGAGTGGTGCCGATCCAGAATATGTTCCCGTAGAAAATATCAGCAGTATTATTGCTGAAATAAACAGCACCAAAACCATCAACCTCGGCGCTGAGTTACTCCTTGCATTTGATCCTTCAACTCATATTGTATTCAATAGAAACTTTTTACCTTTCCATGCGAATGGAATGACATTTACCGTTCAAACCCAAACCGGAGAAACGTATACTTCTACCTTTTACTCCATTGGCGGTGGGTTTGTTGTAAAAGAAGAAAGTGCTGAAAATGCAAAAAACGAGGAGATAAAAGCGAGTTTTCCTTATCCTATTGACAAGGCAACCGAGCTTTTGGCGTATTGTAAGGAACAAAATATGACGGTTTCGGAGCTGGTATATGAAAATGAGAAATCCCTGCGCAGTGAAGACGAGATTCACCGTGAATTAATGCGTGTATGGCATACGATGTTAGAATGCATGTATATTGGCTGTCATACGGAAGGCGTTTTACCAGGGGGATTAAATGTGCGCCGACGCGCTTATGATTCACATCAAAACTTAAAAAGTGATTTGCCGTATTCCAATCCACAAGAATGGTTGGGAACGATTCGCAAAACTAAAGTATACTTCCGTCAAATTTTGAAATGGGTGAGTTGTTTTGCCCTGGCAGTCAATGAAGTAAATGCTTCCTTGGGTCGTGTGGTTACCGCACCAACAAATGGAAGTGCAGGTGTGATTCCCGCGGTATTGATGTACTATTTAGTCATTGAAAACCACAAAGCGAGCGAAAAAGAAATCAAGCAGTTCTTGCTAGTTGCTGGCGAAATCGGCAGTATTTTCAAAAAAGGCGCTACTATTTCTGCGGCAATGGGTGGATGTCAGGCTGAGATTGGCGTATCCAGTGCCATGGCAGCTGGAGCACTTTGTGAATTGATGGGCGGATGCCCTGAACAAGTGATGATGGCAGCAGAAATCGCCATGGAACACCACTTAGGGTTAACCTGTGATCCCATTGGTGGATTAGTACAGATTCCGTGTATTGAACGCAATGCCATGGGAGCAATTAAGGCGATTAACGCAGCTGAACTTGCCCTCGATACGGATCCTAAAAACGCCAAAGTACCTTTGGATAAAGTAGTGAGTACCATGTGGGAAACCGCCAAAGACATGAATAATAAATACAAAGAAACCTCGGAAGGTGGATTGGCAGTAGCCGTGAACTTATCCGATTGTTAATACAAAAAAAGATGGCGAATGCCATCTTTTTTTTATGTTGTTTTTGGGGGTTGGTGTTTGTGATAATTATTCTTATTTAGAGGATTTTCCCATTTCCCACCCATTTCTCATAACTCATTTCTCATAACTCATTTATCCTCAACACCACTTCTTTATTTCCGTCGCTATCAAATCGATAGACTGTCAATTCACTGGAATTGGCTTCTTTGGCAATGATATCACCCTTCTTGATCACTTCGGGTGTATCAAAAGTATAGCTCTTAAAGGCATTCCCTGCCGCATCGTAAAAAGAGTAGGTTGCATCGGGTCTAGCTTCTACACTTTCTACCACAAAATAAATGGCTTCACTAGCGACTTCTTGACTCGCCTGCCCTTTCATAAAATAACTGATTTGAAGAATCGCTACTAAAACGACAACTAAAAAAACAATAAGACCTTTTTTCATTGGTTGTGTATTTAATTGGGATAAAACTACAATTTAAAATCTTGATGGAGAAAAAAAAGTGAAAGGTGTGGTTGATGATTTGTTCTTTGTTATTTGCTCTTTGCTCTTTGTTATTTGCTCTTTGCTCTTTGTTATTCGTTATTTGTTATTTGTTGTTTGTTGTTTGTGAATTTGTCTTGCAAGTAATAGTTACTCATCTTCTCTACAAAATTTTATCAACTAGAAAAAATACGTACAATCAGCTTGTTATGCTAACGCAGGAAGCCTCCCATCAGTCTCAACAGCAAAGGTAAACTGTAAACTGTTTCCTTGTTCTTCTCTTATAGGGTATACAAAGGAAGGATTACGCCTATTTTTCCTACTCAAAAAAAGCACAAACAAAAGAAAATCAACAAATTAACCAACACTCCTTTTCGTTTTCTTTGGGAGTTGATTGGTATATCTCCGTGTTTACAAGGGCTGAAGGCCCTTTTACCAAACAAAACCCAAAGGAAACCCAAACAAAACCCCATGCATAGGGCCATGCGATGGCTTGCTAAAGTAAAGATCACCCTAAAACGCACTGCTTTTGTAGGCTGAAAGGCGCAATTTCACCACAACACAGGCAACAGCTTGTGCTACGCAAAGGTGATATAGCATAACGGAAAGTAAAGGATGTTAAAAATGAAAAAAATAAATAGTATCTGATTAAGCACTTTTGTTGCTTATCTTACACTTGATTACACAAGAGTTCACACTCCTCCCTTAGCTTTTTCTTTTAAGGGTATTGATTCTACTTTGTAAGCGTTGTATTTCTTCGTTTACGGCTTGTTTTGCTTGTTCTTCCGCTTGCTCCTTTTCATCGATGGGCTCAATGATCAGCAGTTTATCTCGCGTAGTGATACGCACCGTATCTCCTACATGAAACCCCAAAGCTTCTAACCAAATGCCGCTTACATTCAACCACGGTACTTGGCGGTTTCCTGTAACACTGGCTTGACACGAACGATTGCGCCCATGTAACTTGACTTGTTTTTGATTTTTTGTTGACATATGCTCTATTTTTACTGGATTACTATAAACTACATGCTCGTATAGGATTCGGAATCCAAATGTAACTTTCAGATATAAATATAGCTTTTTATTTCAAAACAACCGAATAAAATTGGTTTTTTTATCCCCTTTATTTACTTAAATTTGAATATATAACGTATTTCTACAATCTTTTATATCCTTTTAGATATGAACACAGGAACTATTATTACACAGCTAAGAGACAAAAAAGGATTTTCACAAAGTGACCTCGCAGATAAAAGTGGGGTTTCTCGAGTGATGATTGGAAAATATGAACGCGGAGAAGCCATCCCTTCTATTGAAGCAGCAAAAAAAATAGCAGATGCCTTAGAAGTATCCCTGGATTATTTAGTGGGTACCATCTCACAAACTTCTTTTGATAAGCGAACACTGGAACGCATTCTCGCTTTAGAAGAACTGGAAGAAAGCAAAAAGCTAATCCTTTATGATCTGATTGATACGTATATCAGAGACGCGAAAGCACGTAAAGCCTACAAGCTATAGCTTACTGTACAAGGCGTAAACTGACACGAATGAACGGACTTTTACTTTACTAGGCTATAAAAAAAGAGTACGACCTTACACCTTGGTATTTATCATAGATTATCCAACAGGTAAAGATGATGGGCACACTGACAAAAACACTAGCATATGCATTCTAGAAGCATCCAAATTTGAAGAAACAGATCGCAATCACATCTTCTCTGTTATTGACGCGTTTATTGCTAAAAGAAAAATTCAATCAATTTTATAAAACACAAAACCCGCTAATCATTTGACTAGCGGGTTTGTTATTATTTAGTATGTAATACCTTCAAAACAGCTCCATCACTTTTACGTATCTCAATATAAAAAACTCCTCCTTCCATATCATCTGACAAATTCCCTTCTATGCACCACACAGCATTATTTTTTAAAAAAATATTATATGGTCGTTGTTCAATAATTAATTCCTTTTTATAAATATTACAAAGTATTAACTCTGCTATTTGAACTGCTATATCTGCATTAGGAACATATCCCTCAATCTTATCAATTCCATCGACATTATCATATCCTAAAGGTCTTTCAATCACTTTAAAAGTTCTCAAAGTACCTTTTGTTTCTTCATTATTTGATCTCTGTGTAATCTTACTACATGCAGCTGTTAGTAAAACCAATACTAGTAACACAATGTTTTTTATCATAATTTATCTAGATTGAAAACTATTTTTACGCATTTCCTTCTTTTGAGTAGCTGCCTCGACTCTACTATCCGATGGCGCGGATTTGAACTCCGATGGCGCGGCAATCCGTGCCTTCATCTATCCCATAAACAATACCTCAACTTCAATCTCATCACGATTAAAAATCAACACAATCATCTTATCAAAAGAAATAATGTTTACTATTTATTCAATATCCGTCCCTGCATGCTTGATAAATCTAAAATCCTATTCAATAACACAGACTTAGCTTCGTTTAGTTCAGCCAAAGCATCGGGGGGAATCTAACGCACGGATTGCAAATCCGCGCGATCGAGGTAAGGAGGCCCGTCGCTATGAATAAAATTAACGAATATTGGTTTCTTCTCTTTACACGCTTCTAGCAATTCAATCAACCTAGTTAATAATGCTGCAGCTTGATGGTCAAAAAAGGAAAATTCCGTTATAACATTATTTTCCATTAAATTAACAAAAACTTCTACATAATCTCGGAAACCTGCTTCATCATTCACTTCCTCTATTTCATTTTTTATGTGTTGAATGACAGTAAAAATCTCTTTCGCTCTTTCTTTCGCAATTCTGATTTTAGTAAACTCTCTTGTAGCTCTTGTTCGATTTACATCTTTGTAAAATAGCAGTGTTGGATCTGAATCAATATAATACGTAAATATCGTATCTCTAACTTCATAACTAAGATCAATACTCCAATCTTGAGCGAGTACCATATTACTTTTTAGTAAAATAAATAGAATCAATACTATTTTCCTCATACACTTCTCTTTGTTACTATCCTATTGGTCACTTTCCCCTTCCCTACTACCACGTTCAAATTCAAAGGATTATAGAATACAAGTAGACAAACTCCCAACACATCCCTCTTTAATACGGTGGCTAAACCCAAATTACAATCATCCAATATAGGCCACTAATACTTTTACTATTGTCTTTTTTAAATCACTCCCATCTATGCGAATCATTTCTCTGTTTTTCTTTGGAAAAGACACAAAAACGGTATAGGCATCTTCATCTCTTTCCCCATCAAATTTAATAACAACTACATCGCCTTTTAATTTAATTCGCTCAAAACAAGTCATTAATTCTTCCAAAGAAATCTCTGGTTTTTCTATCATTTTTTTAATCACATGCATGATCTATCTTTTTATAATGAACTCCCTTATCTACTATTATATCATCTCCATCAAAAGAAGAACTAAACATAATTAAAGTATTTTTAATGGCCTCACT
>JASLHL010000017.1 GCA_030152225.1 Flavobacterium sp.
CCCCCGTAAATACGAAGGTTTGTCGAAGAAGACCCGAACAAGAGTAAAAGCAAACCAAATAAAAGACTGAATAACAGTTGTTTGTATTGTTTGTTGATGGAAAAACAAACCCATTTGTGCTATTGCTTTCCAAATAGTGGAAAAACACAGAAGATATGCAGGTTAATTTCGTCTGATGTTGGTTTGTCGTGTATTCGTGCAGCTTGTGAATAGCAAAGAACGATTCTAAAAGAATAGTAACCAGTAAACCAGGTAAATTAGGGCAGATATTAAAAGAGGAATTTTAGGTGGCCTAAGTGGGAAGGTAGGTGCAGTAGGTACAAATCCGCGTCATCGGAGTTTTATACAATACATAGGAGGGTGTCCTTTTGGGACACCCTCCTTGTTATTTTAGTTTACCTCAATGATTTTTTAGTCGTATAAACATCTATTGAGGGAGTTGTTCCTTCTCCTTTTTCCCATCTCCACTTTCTATTACACGGTCTTCAAATTCCTCTATACTCAATGCGTTTTTCACGTCATATTCCCCTATTTTAGTACGACGCAAGGCTGTTAGATGTCCTCCACTGTTCAATTTTTCTCCAAAGTCAAATGCAATAGATCGGATATAGGTACCCTTTGAACAAGCGATTCTAAAGTCGATCTCAGGTAATGCCACACGCGTCAGTTCAAAGTCAGAAATACTAATTGGACGGCTGCTAATTTCTACTTCTTCTCCTTTGCGAGCGTGTTCGTACAATCGCTTGCCATCTTTTTTAAGGGCGGAGAAAATAGGGGGGCGTTGTAGGGTTGTACCCAGAAAACTCCCGCGGGTTTGCTCGATCATCTCCTCCGTAATATGCGCGATTGGAAAGGTTTGATTGATTTCAGTTTCCAAATCATAGGATGGCGTAGTGGCACCCAGCTGAATTGTACCGGTATATTCTTTTTCCTGTCCTTGTAATTCTGTAATGGTTTTAGTGGCTTTTCCCGTGCAAATCAACAATAATCCTGTTGCCAAGGGATCTAAAGTTCCGGCGTGACCGACTTTTATTTTTTTTAGCCCGTATTCTTTTTTCAATAGCCATTTAATTTTGTTAACGGCTTGAAACGAAGACCAATGTAAAGGTTTGTCAATGAGTAAGACTTGACCTTCTTGAAATGCTTCTGCTGAAAATTGCATGTTTAGTTTTTTAAGTATCCGAAGTAAACTAGTAGAATTATCCCTGCGATGATGCGGTAGTATCCCCAAGGTTTAAATCCGTATTTTTTGATAATTCCAATAAAAAATTTAATGGCAACAATAGAGACAATAAACGCTAAAACGTTGCCTAAAAGGAATAATTTTAAGTTGTCGCTGTTTTCGACAAGTAGTTCGTACCCCATTTTTCCTGATTCGTATTTTTTTAAGACGATCGAATAAACGGTTACGGCAGCCATAGTTGGTACTGCTAAAAAGAAGGAGAATTCAGCGGCTACTTGACGCGATAAGCCCTGTTGCATTCCACCGATGATAGAGGCTGCGGAACGGCTTGTGCCAGGCATCATAGCTAAACACTGCCAAAATCCAATACTTACGGCTTGTTTAACTGTAATATCTTCTTCGCGTGTTGTTTTGGGATTTTTAAAGAATTTGTCAATAAAAATTAATACAACACCTCCTACAATTAACATGATAGCGATATAGATGGTTTCTCCTAATACGGCATCAATCTTTTCGTCAAATAGTTTTCCTAAAACCAAAGCGGGAATAACGGCAAAAACTAATTTTTTATAGAATGAAATACGGCTGAAATCGAAAAACTTACGCCAGTAAAGTGCAACAACGGCTAAAATAGCACCAAATTGAATTGCAGTTTGAAAAAGTTTTACAAAATCATCTTCCTGAATGCCGTAGTACGAGCTCAAAAAAACCATGTGAGCGGTTGATGAAACAGGTAAATATTCAGTAAGTCCTTCTACAATAGCTAGAAGGATGGCTTGTATTAAATCCATAAAATTAGTTTGTTATGATTGTTTTTTGTCTTTTTTGATAATGGAATATACGGCTACACCAATACCGATAAAAAATACAGCAGGTGCTAAGTGAATTCTTCTAAAGCTATAGATAGCTTCATTGAATTGTGTTGGATCATCATTCGAAGCCCCTCCCATAAGGATGAAACTCAAGGCTATAATAGCGAAACTCGCTAATAGCAACGTGTAGTTTTGTTTGGAAAACAAAAATTCAGAAGGGTTGTTGTCTTTTTTCATATTTAATAGAGTTCGTCTGATTTAAGGTTTAAGAATCGCTGTGTAGCGAAAAATGTACTAATTGTGGTGATAATAATTCCCGCCAAAATCAGACCCGATCCAACAATAACTAAAGGCATATAGTTTGTCGTAGGAGAAAGTTCTAAATCAGGGAATTTTTTATCGAGATAGAAAGTTAACGCCACCAGAGCGATAACAGCTAAAATCGAGCCAATAAGGCCTAAACGCATGCTGTGCCAAATAAATGGACGGCGAATAAAGCGCTTTGTGGCACCAACCATCTGCATGGTTTTAATGGTAAAGCGGCTAGAAAAAATCAATAATCGAAGGGAACTGTTGATTAATAACATTGAAATAACCGTCAGGATACCTGCAATAATTAATACCCAATTCGTAATGCGTTTGATGTTGTCGTTGACTAGTTCTACGAGTTGTTTATCATAGGCTATTTCGTCAATATTCGGAGTTTTTAGTAATTCGGCCTCGATTTTCGTTAAGCTGTCCGTGACTACATACTCTCCATTGATGTAAATGTCATACGAGTTTTGAAGAGGATTATAACCTAAGAATTCAAGAAAATCCTCACCTAGATCTTCTTTTTGTGTTTCGGCGGCTTCTTCTTTAGAAACAAATTTGAATGACTTCACGTAAGGAGCTTCCCCTAATTTTTTTGAAAATTGGTCAAACTCTTTTTGTGTAGCATTGTCAGTAAAAAAAAGGTTAATCGGAATATTTTCGCGGAAATTATTCGAAATTCTCTCTGAATTAATGACAAATAAGCTCAAGGCCCCCAATAAAGAGAGAACCAAAAAAATACTTAGTATCACAGAAAAATAAGACGAAATTAGTTTTCGCTTTTGGTATTTTTCATACGTAGACGTCATAGTGCAATTTTTAAAGCTGTAAAATTATAAAACTAAAGTGTTTTTAAAAGATAATAACGATTAAACTTTTCTAATTGTTATAAATATAGTTTATTTCTTTGTATTTTGTATGGGATTGGGTAAAGAATACGCTGATGTTTTTGCTTCTATTGTCTTTTATGTCTACTACATGCGCAATGGATGTGTTTTTTGAGCCCATACTGTCAATGTTAATCAAAAAACGAATCTGGGGTAGAGGGAATTACAGAATAAAAAAATATGGAATACGCTGAAAAAAGTAAATTTATTAAACACACACTGCTTTCTTCTTTGTTTTTAGGAGGGATGTGTTACTTTTTTATTGCCGTTTTTCAACCTTTTGGCACTTATACCTATACCCATAGCAATAAATATTTACTCTTATTGCCCTATGGTTTTTTTGTCTTTTTTAGTTTTTTGTGTACGGCTGTGATTATTGGTAAATATTCAGCCAATTGGAGCTGGAAACTAGAGGTAAAAAAAGGACTTGTACTACTGTTTTTTTGTTCCATCTTGAGCTATTTGTACAATATGCTTGTTATTAGCCATCATGCTCTTTCGTTCAAAGGGTGGTTGGAAATGTTGGTGTATACCTTGCTAATTGGTCTGCCTATTTGTGTCCTACATAGCTTGCTTTATTATGTGTGGTATCGTGAGCACTCAATGCTAAATCAGGAACCCTCCAATCGCAATGTAGAGGCATGGCGAACAAAAGAAGTAGAAGAGAAGGAAATAGAGGAAATGAAGGATGGAGTTGTATCAATCAAAACCGATATTTTACAAGAGACATTTACTTTAAAGGAGAGTGATTTTATCTATGCTCAATCTGAGGGGAATTATTGCACGGTTTGCTATTTGGTTGAAGGACAACTACACCAACAATTGATGCGCTTGCCTTTAAAAAAACTAAAGGAACAACTGAGCTGCGTTTCAATTCAATACTGTCATCGTTCCTATTTGATTAATACCATATATCTTCAAGAGGTAAAGGGAAATGCGCAAGGAGGAAAGGCTCGTCTTATTTACATCGAACAACCACTTCCTGTTTCTAGAACGTACATCCAAGAATTAAAAGCAAACAGAACGTTTGTAAGCTAGTTTTTTTTGGTATTTAGCAATATTTGCTTTTTTTGAAAGAAGATTGCATTTGTGTTTGCTGTTTATCCCAAAGGGTTGTTGTTCATCCCATTTTTTTATTTGTTGCTGTTTTATTCTGCAGTTTTGTGGGAATATGTATTTAAAAACACACCGATGAAAAAAATGGTAGTACTGGCGTTTAGTTGCCTATTTAGTTTATTTAGTTGTCAGCTGAGAGCGGAAGACCAAGATCGTGAACTCAGTGGGGATTGGAAGATGACACTGACGCATCCAGATCTTGGCGTAGTAGATCTTATTTTGACTTTTGATGCAACAGCAGATGCATTTAACGCTTATACGCGAAAAGGAGCAGATAAAATTATTGTTGGCGGTTGGACTTCTTTTTTAGGTCGCACGTTTACTTCCTCATTCAGAGATGGAAAATTAATCACCCTTGATGAGGGAAAGCTTATACAAAAGGATGGTAAGAAAGAACTTAGTGGTATTTTTCGCTCTCCGATCGGCAATTATTACTTTAAGGGGGAGTTGATTGGAGAAACGTTGCAAGCGGAGTTAAAAACAAAAGATCAGTACCTCAAAGGAACAATGGTTGGAACCAAGCTCAACCAATCTTTGCCCTTGGTAAATTACGTGGATTTATTTGAGGAGGTTGTTGTGTTATCGGAACAAAATATCTACAACAAAGCAAGGGTTGAGAGTAAGGAATGGAAAGGATTTAAAAAGAAAATGACCCAAGTGTTGCCTCAAATACACGACGATCTCGAATTGGTATTTGCCTTTTACTATTACGCTCAAAAATTGCCTTTTTCTCACTATGCTTTGTTGCGATTGACTGAAAGCGGAGATAATGCATCAGGTGGAGCAGTAGAGGAAGAAAGAAAAGAAGTTGAATTAACAGTACTAGAAGATGGAATAGGTTTGCTTTCCATTCGCGATTTTGGTGGTACAGCGGAAGCGATGCAACGTGTTTTCGTTGAGATTAAACAGCAGCATATTAAACATTTGATCGTCGATTTACGCAATAACCCTGGAGGCGGGATAGAGGCAGGGTTGACTTTTGTTAATCAAGTGGCTACAAATTCTTATTATGGGGGTATTTTTCTCACGAGAAAGTGGTTTGATCAGCAGCAAAAACTTCCAACTGAAGCACAGCAATCTAGTTTTATTTCTTTTACTGATGCAAATGCAACGGCTTTGTTGAGCCATATTCACCGTTACCCCGGTATTGCGTTGTCTGTTCAACCCGCAAAAGAAGCGCGATATGACGGAGAGCTGTATTTGTTAGTTAACAGGCGTACTGCGAGTACCTGTGAGCCTATTGTTTATGGTTTGCAATTAGAAGGACGTGCCGTGGTAGTTGGAGAACAAACCGCAGGAGCTATGTTGAATAGTGAACGCTTTGCTATGGCTCATGGGTTTACGTTACTCTTGCCCACTGCTGATTATTACACCGCAGATGCAAAGCGATTGGATCGGGTCGGTGTGCGGCCAACGGTGGCTGTTCCAAATGAAGAAGCCTTAGATTATGTGGTCAATCAATTGATTAAAAAAAGAGTAAACCCGAAGTAGCTGTCGTTTTGTTGTTAGGAAGTGTATGAAAGTTTTCACTTTCTTATAAATATAGTTTATTTTTGCGTCAAGATGGCGTTTTTTTCGAGCTCCTCGAAGAAGAACAGGTGTAATAAATGATATTTGTACTATGAAATACAATCCAAGCGAAATTGAAGCAAAATGGCAAAAGTTTTGGAAAGACAATCAAACTTTTAAAACCTCAAATCAATCAGATAAACCCAAGTATTATGTACTGGACATGTTCCCTTATCCTTCTGGGGCAGGACTGCATGTTGGACATCCTCTAGGGTATATTGCCTCGGATATTTTTGCAAGATATAAAAGACACAAAGGATTTAATGTATTACATCCTCAAGGATATGACAGTTTTGGACTACCTGCAGAGCAGTATGCCATTCAAACAGGTCAACATCCTGCAATTACAACAGAAGTAAATATTGCGCGTTATAGAGAGCAGTTGGATCAAATTGGATTCTCTTTCGATTGGTCTCGTGAGATTCGCACTTCAAATGCGGATTACTACAAACACACGCAGTGGATTTTTATTCAGCTGTTTAATTCATGGTATAATAAGGAGTCAGACAAAGCAGAGTCTATCGATACCCTGGTTGCTTTATTTGAGCAAAAGGGGAATGCAATGGTTCAAGCTGTTTGCGATGATGCGATTGCGGAGTTCACTGCACAAGAATGGGCTTCTTTCTCTCAAGAGGAAAAAGAACGTGTTTTATTGCAATACCGTTTGACGTATTTGGCAGAAACAGAAGTGAACTGGTGCCCGGCTTTGGGGACCGTATTGGCAAATGACGAAATCAAAGACGGTTTGTCAGAGCGTGGTGGTCATCCTGTTGTGCGTAAAAAAATGAAACAATGGAGTATGCGTATCTCTGCTTATGCAGAACGCTTACTAGAAGGATTAAATACAATTGACTGGACCGAAAGTTTAAAAGAAAGTCAACGCAACTGGATTGGAAAATCGGTGGGTGCTGCTGTAGTATTCCATGTGAAGGATTCGAATGAAACGATTGAAGTGTTTACGACACGTCCTGATACTATTTTTGGTGTAAGTTTTATGACTTTAGCACCAGAACACGATTTAGTACGAAAAATTACAACACCAGAGAAAAGTGGTGCAGTTGAAGCTTATATCGATGCAACGTCTAAACGAAGTGAGCGCGACCGCATGGCTGATGTGAAAAAGATCTCAGGTGTATTTACGGGAGCCTATGCAGAACACCCTTTCACCAAAGAACCAATTGAAATCTGGATTGGAGATTATGTATTGGCTGGGTATGGAACAGGAGCTGTAATGGCTGTTCCTGCTGGAGATACGCGTGATTATGCTTTTGCAAAACACTTTGGTATTGAAATCAAAAATATTTTCAATCAAGATATTAGCGAAGAAGCTTTCGCGGAAAAAGAAGGATTTGTTTTAGAAAATTCTGATTTCTTGAATGGGTTAGGATATAAAGAGGCTTCGGCTAAAGCGATTGAAGCGATTGAAGCTTTGGGACAAGGAAAGGGAAAAACAAATTATCGCTTGCGCGACGCTGTTTTCTCTCGTCAACGTTATTGGGGAGAACCATTTCCAGTATACTATGTGAATGGATTACCTAAGATGATTGATAAGGCGTATTTACCTATTGTGTTGCCAGAAGTTGAAAAATACTTGCCAACAGAAGATGGACAACCTCCTTTAGGAAATGCACATACCTGGGCTTGGGATACTGTAAATAATAAAATCGTATCCAATGAGCTAGTTGATGAAAAGACAGTATTCGCATTAGAATTAAATACAATGCCTGGATGGGCGGGATCTTCATGGTACTGGATGCGTTATATGGATCCTACAAATGAAGAATTTATTGCGTCAGAAAAAGCGCTGGATTATTGGCAAAATGTAGATTTATATATAGGAGGAAGTGAGCACGCAACAGGTCACTTGCTATACAGCCGTTTCTGGAATAAATTTTTAAAGGATATTGGTGTTGCCCCGACAGAAGAACCTTTCGCAAAATTGATCAATCAAGGGATGATTTTGGGAACTTCTGCTTTTGTCTATCGCGTGGAGGGAACGAATACGTTTATTTCAAAAGATATGATTAAGGACGAAAAAGTACAACAGTTGTATGCTTATGTTGGACTAGTAAATAGTTCGTCTGAATTGGATATGGAAGGGTTCAAAGCATGGAGACCTGATTATGCAGAGGCGACGTTTATTTGCAATGCCAACGGAAAGTACATCGTCGGACATGAAGTGGAGAAAATGTCTAAATCGTATTTCAACGTGGTGAATCCCGATGATATTTGCCAAGAATACGGAGCAGATACCTTGCGTTTGTACGAAATGTTCTTAGGGCCACTAGAGCAAGCGAAGCCTTGGAATACAGCAGGTATTTCGGGTGTATTTGGTTTCTTGAAAAAACTGTGGAGATTATATGCTGATGAAACAGCAGTTGTTGTGGTAAACGATGAGCCGACAAAAGAGATGTACAAATCCTTGCACAAGACCATTAAAAAGGTAGAAGAAGATATTGAAGGATTCTCTTTTAATACTTCCGTATCTCAATTTATGATTTGTGTGAATGAGTTAGGACAACAAAAATGTCATCACCGAGCGATCCTAGAGCCATTGGCTATTTTGGTAGCACCTTACGCACCTCATATTGCTGAAGAGCTTTGGTGTATGTTGGGACACCAAGAGACGATTGCCGATCAACCGTTTCCGGAGTTTGTCGCTTCATACTTAGTGGAAGATGCTAAAGAATATCCTGTTTCCTTTAATGGGAAAATGCGTTTCAAAATTGAGTTGCCTTTAGACTTGAGTGTGGAAGAAATTGAAAAATTGATTTTAGCAGATGAAAGAACACAAGCGCAATTACAAGGACGTGAACCGAAGAAATTAATCGTTGTGCCAGGAAAAATTATCAACATTGTTGGTTAGTTCTACTGAAATAAAAAAACAGCATAAAAAATCCCGTTGTAGCGATACAACGGGATTTTTTATTTTTATTTTCCAGGACGGAGTAGTAGTGAATTTTCGAAATCTTTTTTGATGGATTTGAGGTATCGTTCTGCTTCCAAACGCGTCTTGAAATTACCTGCCATTACTTTATATGAGGGGTTGGAATAAATGACTGTTGCTTCCATGTCAGGGTACAGTCTTTTGAATCGATTTAGTGCTTCTTTTGCTGGCTGATTTTTTCCGTAAAAAATCTGAATATTGTATTTATCCGTATTCAAGGAAGATGTTGTTGAAGATCTTTTAGCATCAACGAGTTTTTTTATGGCTAAAGGCTCTTGAATCGTAGTGTTTTTCTCTTGAGCGTAACTTATTGTATGCATAAAAAACAAGCAAAAAAGGACCGGAAATATTCTTAAAATTCTCATAATGAAATGTATTTGAAGCAAATTTACAATTATTCTTGAAAATTGCGTGAGATAGCTTTATTTAGAACGCGTATAAATTAAAGATTAAGGTCGTTAAAGGTTTTAAGAGTTATCCATAAATTGTATTTTTGTCGGAGTTTGTAAATAAGGTGTATTGAATAATAGTTGATTATCGCTGTTATTAAAAGACCAAGTTTAGTTGAAAATCAATTTATAACTATGAAAAAAGTGGGTAACCATAATTCGTTTTCAAAGATTTTATTCTTTTGTTTAGCATTAATGCTATCGTTTTCTACAATTTCGTTTGCTCAGGACGCAGCAAAAGGTAAGGAATTGTTTAATTCTAACTGTGCGGCATGTCATAAGTTAGACGGGGCTTCTACTGGACCTGCACTTCGTGGAGTTGTTGAACGTCACGACGGGGATGTAGAGTGGCTACACAAATGGATCACAAGTAGTTCGTCTTTGATTAAAGCAGGAGATCCTGTGGCTGTGAAATTGTTTATTGATTACAATAAGGTAGTTATGAACGATTTTCCAGGTTTATCAGATCAAGATATTGATGATATCTTGGC
>JASLHL010000042.1 GCA_030152225.1 Flavobacterium sp.
GGAGGAGATAAAATGAATTCAAAAATTTGGTGGATCAAGTAGTGCAATGAAGAGAAGTGAATTTTTACGAACGGTGGCCTTGGGAACTTTAGCTACGGCAATTCCCTTTGACGTTCAAGCAAAACAGAAAAGAGATAATCCGAAAACGGGTGCATTGAGTTTTGGTATTATTACCGATTTACATCAAGATCTGACGTTTGATGCGCCAGAACGACTACAGGCATTTGTCGAGGAGATGAATCAAAAACAAGTGGATTTTATCATTCAATTAGGAGATTTCTGTGTGCCTAAAAAAGAAAACCAAATTATTTTAGATATCTGGAATTCTTTTCGAGGTGATGCTTTTCACGTAATTGGCAATCATGAATTTGACGAAAATAAATCCCTAGAACAAATCATGGATTTCTTTTCTCTCAAACAAAATTACTACAGCTTTGACCGCAAAGGATATCACTTTGTTGTCTTGGATGGTAATGGAAAAATACCAGGGAATGAAGCAGCGCGTTACCCTTCTTATTTCTATAAAGAACAGTTAGAATGGATGGAAGAGGATATTAATCGTACTCCACTACCTACGATTGTTTTTATTCATCAAGGACTGGATCACAATGGGGTGCACAATCGAGAAGCAGTACGCATATTATTAGATAACTGTAATAAGCAAGCGGGGTTTACAAAAGTGAAGGTCGTTTTTTCTGGACATCACCATATGGATTATGCTAATGTTATCAATGGTATTAACTATGTGCAAATCAATAGTGCAGTTTACCGATGGTTGGGAGAACCCTATAACAACACTTCATTCTCCGAAGAAGCTTATAAAAAATATCCTTACTTGAAGAATATGGGGTACTACAAAGAGCCATTATGGGCACATGTGCAAATGGAACAGGATGAATTGAAGATAACGGGAAAAGAATCTACGTGGTATGGATCGTCTCCGATAGAACTTGGGGAGCCCATCGTTTCGTGGAACTATGTTTCAGCAGCCAAAATATCAGATCGATTAATTAAGTTATAAGGATAAAATGAAAAAAATAGTGCTAAGTATTGCCTTATGGTCCACGTTGGCTATAAGTGCTCAAACAAAAGTAATAGGGTATGTCTTTGAGGATGCCAACGCCAATGGAAAGAAAGATAAAAAAGAAAAACCCATAGCCAATGTAGCCGTGAGTAACGGAGTTGATGTAGTACTAACGGATGCTTGGGGAAAATATGAACTACCTGTGTCTGATGACACTGCTATTTTTGTGATTAAACCCGAAGGATATGCCTTTTTATTGGATGAATATAATCTACCGCAATATTATTATCTACACAAACCTAAGGGATCTCCCAAATATTTTAAGTATAAAGGAGTGGAACCAACTGGAAAATTGCCTAAAGAAGTAAATTTTGGATTGCTACCTCAAGAAGAAAAATCTGAATTTAAAGCCTTTGTCTTTGGAGATCCCCAGCCGTATAATTTGGAGGAAATGGAGTATTACAAAAAAGCAATTATCGATGAAGCTAAACAACAAACCTCGGGAATATCTTTTGGAATTAGTCTAGGTGATATTGTCGGAGATGATTTAAGTCTGCATCAACCTTATAAAGAGGTAATGAAGGAAATGGGATTGCCGTGGTACAATGTTTTGGGAAATCACGATATGAATTATGATGCAGAAGAAGACCAGTATTCAGATGAAACTTTTGAGCGCAATTTTGGTCCCGCTAACTACGCTTTTAATTATGGTAAAGCTCATTTTATTGTACTAGATGATGTGCTATATCCACACCCAATTACCAAAAAAGGATATTGGGGAGGATTTCGAAAAGATCAATTGGATTTTGTGCGCAACAATTTAAAACTCGTCGATAAAACTCACTTAGTTGTAGTATCTTTTCACATCCCTTTGTATGTCGGAGATGAAGAGCATTTTGATGCAAAAGCGAGACAAGAATTATTAGATTTATTGGCTGACTTTGATCATGTTTTGTTGTTGTCAGCTCATATGCATATGCAAGGTCATCAATTTTACGGTAAAGAACAAGGTTGGAAGAAGGATAAATTGCTTCATGAATACAATGTAGGAACGACTTCAGGAGATTGGTATTCAGGGGAGTATAACGAATATAACGTACCAGTATCAACTATGCGTGATGGGACACCTAAAGGATATGCAATTTTGTCTGTTAAAGACAATACCTATTTGTTGGACTATAAAGTAGCGGGTAAATCAGTAGATTATCGAATGGAAGTATTTTTGCCTCAGGTTGTGGCAGATAAAAAAGGGGGCAATTCATTTGTGTATGCCAATATCTTTATGGGAACGGAATTTGATGAGGTGGAGTATCGCATAGATCAACAGGAGTGGAAAAAGATGGCTAGAGCGGCGACAATGGATCCTGCTTTGTATGCTAAAGTTCAAAAGTATGATTTATCTGATACACTTCTTGATGGAAAGAGACCTTCTAACCCTGTGAATAGCCCTCATTTGTGGAGTGCGCGTATTCCTGCCAATTTAAGCGTGGGAATACATCAAGTGGAAATTCGTACAAAAGATATGTTTGAACGTGTATTTTCTACTGTGAAAACATTTAGAGTGGAGTCAAGAATAAGTAAATAATACAAAAATAAGTCAAGATAAAGTAAAAGTGATTTCATGAAGTGAAAGTGTTAATTTGGTTGAGGTAGGCGAGTTTGTACTCGCCTATTTTTTTGGGTTGTTAAAAAAGAATTGTGTAACAAGAGATATTACAGTATTTTGCCATAACTAAATTA
>JASLHL010000064.1 GCA_030152225.1 Flavobacterium sp.
ATTAGCGCTTTTGAAAAAGACGGTGAAAAATGGGTCAAGTTTGATGTAAATCCTTTGCAAAATAATGGCAAGACCATCATTCATTGCGAGGCCAAAATGGTAGATAAAAGAATCGTCAAGAGCTCTAGTGGTTCTAGAGAATCTCGCTATGTGATTAAAACTACGCTTGTTTTGGGTGAAACTTCTTGGGATATTGAATTAACCCTAACCAATAGAGACTCCATGGGGTATCGCATGTTATTGGGAAGAGAAGCCATGGGTGGCCGTATTTTGGTAGATCCTGAAAAACACTTTTTACTCGGTCAACCAACGGTAGAAAAGTTAGATGAATATTACAACAAACCCAAAGAAGCGAAAAGTGGCTTGCGCATTGGCTTATTAGCTAGCAATCCAGACTTATACAGCAATCAACGCATCATTGAAGCAGGTGAATTAAGAGGACATGAAATGCACTTCTTAAATCTAAAATACTGCTATATGAAGTTGGATGCCAATCAACCTGAAATTCACTATAGAGGTGGACGTGTTTTAAATGATTTTGATGCAGTCATTCCTCGTATTAGACCGAGTATGACCTACTATGGTTGTGCATTAACACGTCATTTTGAATCCTTAAAAGTATACAGTTTAAACAGTGCTGCGGCTATTGCTCAATCGAGAGATAAGTTATTTTCACTGCAACTGTTATTAAATCATGGGATTGATATTCCCACAACTGGATTTGCCAATTCTCCTTTGGATACGAATGACTTGATTAAAATGGTAGGCGGTAGTCCGCTTATTGTCAAATTATTAGAAGGAACCCAAGGGAAAGGTGTTGTGTTAGCAGAGACGAAGAAAGCTGCTGAAAGTGTTATTAATGCATTCAAAAGCTTAAATGCCAACATCTTAGTTCAAGAATTCATCAAAGAAGCTAACGGAAAGGACATTCGCTGTTTTGTAGTGGATGGCAAAGTTGTTGCTGCAATTCAACGCGAGGCTGTTCCTGGTGAATTTAGAGCGAATATCCACTTGGGAGGTACGGCTTCAATCATCAAGGTTACGCCTGAAGAAAAGCGCATTGCGATACGCGCAGCTAAAGCGATGAATCTAAAAGTAGCGGGAGTAGATATCATTCGCTCAGCTAAAGGACCTCTATTGTTAGAAGTAAACTCCTCTCCTGGTTTAGAGGGAATTGAAGGAGCAACAAATAAAGATATTGCGTCTGAAATGATCAAGGCAATTGAAAAACAAGTTAAATGGTAAAGAAATAGCAATTGCTATTTCTTTTCCTTCATCATTTAAAGTTTCTGGTATTTATGAACCCATCAACAACTGGCTGGATAAAAAAATACTTCGCTGAGCACGATAAATACGCGATATTCCAAGCGACAAATGCGGCAGAATTAGCACATGAAATTAGAACGCTTGGTTTTAGTTTTGGCAAAATAAACGGCTGTGCATTTCCTGAGATTTACACCACATTTAAGTATACACAAGAAGAGTTAGCTAAAATTTGCTTTTTACAGCTGTTGGAAAAAATTTACTTTTTCCACTACCCTAGTCATAGCACGGATGCGTTTATCGATGCTTTACTCGATTTTTATCAGCTTTTTGTCCCACATAAAACCAACTTCTTCACCAGCTTATTTGAGGATAAAAATACCTATGCCCGATTAGAGCATTTGTTTGCCATCAAATGGAAAGAAAGTTTCTTTTCTCAATCGAAAAGCAACAATATTGTCCTCAACTTATTGGTCCTTTCCATCTATTTCTTGACGTTTGAAACCTACTTAACAGGCAAAATTCACCCGAATCTATACCATGTATATATCGAAGATCTCATTCAGGATATTTTAAATCGCACCCAACACCAGGCAGCAGACCTTCACTTGGTAGATGCATCCAATGACTTCGCTACGGATGAGATTATGGAAGTTCAGTCCTCCTATTTAGAATCGAGTTTACTGTTGGATATTGTGATGTGTAGCGCGTGGAATAACGAGACGAAAACGCTTCATTTACCTGATTTTTCCGTTGCTCCTTTTGAGCGTTTGTCTTTTTCAGCAGAGCAAATAGAGGATAGTAGCAGCTGTTTTATGCTTTTTGTACAGCAAAATGACTACCATTACGAATATTTAAAATCGTCTAATTTGTTCAACAATATGATTAACAATTCGACGAATTACGTGGAATTTTTAGTGGGAAGAAACAAAGGGCGCATTCTGAAAGAACTGCAAAAGAACAAACAATTAATGCAATTACTGATGGACTCCACCCATCGCAATTTAGATAGTCAAGAAAAGAAATTGATTAAGAAACAAACCTTAGAGGTGATTAAAACAATTCCTTCTCTTGCTATATTTATGTTACCCGGAGGTACTATTTTGTTGCCTATTATCTTAAAATTTATTCCTTCACTCCTCCCTTCTTCTTTTAATGAGAATTTGGATGTGGATTAAATTTTTTTGAAGTGAAGTTGATATACTTCGTCTAAATCTTGGTTATTTGTTACGTTTACTTCTAAATCGGTTACATACCCTGAATTTAGTCCATACACCCATCCGTGAATACTCAGGTCTTGATTTCGTGCCCAAGCCCCTTGTACGATTGATGTTTTAGCTAAATCATAGACTTGTTCTTGTACGTTTAGTTCCACAAAGCGATTAAAGCGTTCGGTTGTATCATCGATACCATCTAACTCAACGTTGTGTAAGCGGTAAACGGTTTTAATGTGTCTAATCCAGTTGTCAATCAATCCGTAGGATTCATTTTTCATCGCTGCTTCAACCCCACCACATCCGTAGTGACCACAAACGATGATATTGGTTACCTTGAGGATATTGACGGCATAATCCAAGACACTTAACATATTCATATCGGAGTGAATCACCATATTGGCGATATTTCGGTGTACGAATACATCCCCTGGTTCAGCACCAATAATCTCATTCGCGGGTACGCGGCTATCGGAACATCCAATCCACATAACGGGTGGCGTTTGTCTGTGACATAAACGCTTGAAATACTCTGGATTAATGGCTAGTTTTTCTTCTACCCAAGCTTTGTTATTTTCTAATATTTTTTTATAAAATTCGTTGTGTTTCAAAACTTTGGCTTTTATTCAACAAACATTTCTTTTACGAAATCCACTTCTCCTGTTTCCACTTTATAAAAAGCACCTACAATACCAATTTCACCTTTTTCATACATCTCACAAAGAACGGAACTTTTGGTTAAGATGTGGTTAATGGTGTATTCGACATTGTAAAAAGCAACCATATCCACCCCTTCTTTTGACCTGATATCCAAGTCTGGATAGTATTTTTTTACGTGTTCAACCGCAGGGTCCACTTTGGACAATAAATTGCTTAAATGACCTAATTTCACCTCTTTACACGCTCCTGTAATGGCTCCACAGTGGGAATGCCCTAACACCATGATCAGTTTAGATCCCGCTAACTTACAAGCAAATTCCATCGAACCAATAATGTCTTCGTTCAATACATTTCCTGCAATTCGCGTGCTAAATACATCGCCTAATCCTTGATCAAAGATCAATTCTGCCGATGTTCTACTGTCAATACAACTGAGGATAATAGCAAAAGGAAATTGGCTTTCTTTTGTTTCGTTTACTTGTTCAAGTAAATTCGCATGTGATTTAAGGTTTTCAACAAAGCGTTTGTTTCCTTCTTTTAAAAAAGACAACGCCATTTGCGGTGTCATTGACTTTTGATCGTCTATATTATGTAGTCTCATTTTTACGCGATTAATACGATAATAATTTCGAAACAAATGTAACCAAAAATGGCTTTTAAAATGTAAATAAAGCAATAAACCACTATATTTTTATCAATTTAAAAAAAACATAACACTTTTTAAGTAATTAATACGCAAGTATGTTTCATATCTGATTGGTATAAAGGTATATTTCCTCTGGATTAGTAGTAATCACATAATCGTTAAGGAGAATATAAAAAAGGATAAAATTTGTTTAGATTAAAAAATAGTTAATACATTTGCAAAGAATTTCATAGGAGGAAAAATTTGAACTGATTGCAACCTCGGTAAAAAATGCTAAAGCAGAATATATTGTATCTTCACTTTAGCCATTTCCTCTTTTTTAAACATTTTAAAAAACATACAATATGGCTTATTACTTCACATCGGAATCTGTAAGTGAAGGACATCCTGATAAAATTGCAGATCAAATTTCAGATGCTTTAATTGACAATTTCTTGGCTTTTGATTTAGAATCAAAGGTAGCATGTGAGACATTAGTAACTACGGGGCAGGTAATTCTTGCTGGAGAAGTAAAATCAAAAACGTATTTAGACGTACAACAAATTGCACGTGATGTGATCAACAAGATTGGTTATACGAAGAGTGAGTATATGTTTGACGGTAATTCGTGCGGTATTTTATCGGCTATCCACGAGCAATCGGCTGAAATCAGCCAAGGGGTTGAGCGTGCAAGTAAAGAAGATCAAGGAGCAGGAGACCAAGGCATGATGTTTGGTTATGCTTCAACAGAAACGGAGGATTATATGCCGTTAGCGCTAGACTTATCCCACAAATTACTACAAGAGTTAGCGGTGATCCGCAGAGAAAATAAGGAAGTAACTTATTTGCGTCCAGACGCAAAGAGTCAAGTGACATTAGAATACAACGATGACAATAAACCAGTTCGAATTGTAACGATTGTACTGTCTACGCAACACGATGACTTTATTCAGCCAGAAAATGCAACAGCTGAAGCGAAAGCGAAGGCTGAAACGGCCATGCAGGCACAAATTAAGAAAGACATCATTGCTATTCTTATTCCTCGTGTATTAGCGAAATACCCACAATATCAATACTTATTTGAGTCGAAAGAAGAAATTGAATTCTTAATCAATCCAACGGGTGTATTCATCATTGGAGGTCCTCATGGAGATACAGGATTAACAGGAAGAAAGATTATCGTTGATACCTATGGAGGAAAAGGAGCACATGGTGGGGGAGCATTCTCTGGAAAAGACCCGAGTAAAGTAGACCGAAGTGCAGCTTATGCTACGCGTCATATTGCAAAAAATCTTGTTGCTGCTGGTGTTGCTGAAGAAGTATTGGTTCAAGTTTCTTATGCGATTGGAATTGCAAAACCTACGGGAATTTACGTCAATACCTACGGAACGTCTAAGGTAAACCTAACAGATGGTGAGATTGCGAAAAAAGTAAATGAATTGTTCGACTTACGTCCGTACTTTATTGAAACAAGTTTAAAACTGCGCAATCCGATTTACAGCGAAACAGCGGCTTATGGTCATATGGGACGCAAACCACAAGTGGTAACCAAAACTTTCACACGTCCTGGAGGAGAAACAAAACAAGTTGAAGTGGAGCTATTTACATGGGAAAAATTAGACCGTGTTGCTGACATTAAACAAGCATTTAACATATAGTTTTCAAACACAATACAATAAACGAAAGCGCTTAGCCACTTTGAGGTTAAGCGCTTTTTTTGTGCGTGTTATCCCTATATAGCAAGCAGTAGTCCACTATTTTTTTCTATATTTAGTCTTTTGTAATTGTATTACTCATCAAAAACTAGTGTATGAATTGGCTACTTGCGCTTTTGATTGTTCTCGTTTGTTTCTATTTATGGAGTTACCATCGCGATAAGCAGGTTCGAGCGAAACGCAATGCACAGCTCTTACAAAACTGGGGCCGTCCAAAAACAGGAGATTTTGACCTTGTTAAAATTAAGCGCTATCGCGAGGCCATGCTACAGATCGCTTCATCAAATCAACAAATCGGAAATCAGGAGAACCTCGATTTAGATCTAGACGAAGTCTTTATGTACCTCGATCGAACAATTACGCCAATTGGACAACAGTATTTGTACAACAAATTACACACTCCTAATGCAAATCCTCTAACGCATGTACAAAGACAACTAGAAGATGGATTTGCTACAACGTCAGAATTACGTCAAATAGCCTATGCGTTTTTACAACCACTAAATGCGAATGAAACCTACTATTTTCACTATTTATTTACCCATCCCCTTCCAACTCAACACAAGCAATACACTCTAGCGTGGGCTTTATCCCTTCTCCATATCGTTCTCTTGCTTGTGATGTGGTTGTATCCATTAGTCAGCGTACTATTTATCCTAACCCTACCGATTAATCTCATCATACACTATAAAAATAAGTTTCGCTTATATGAATATCAAAATGGAATTTCCCAGCTTCGAAAGATACGTTATGCCCTTGTCAATCTAGCCAAAACGCCACTTTTCCAACCCTTTATTCAAGGAAAAGCCTATTTTACCACGCTTAAAGGATTAACTCGCCTAACTCACGGTTTTGACAACCCTATACACGGCAATGAAATTAGTACTTTGGTATGGTTTCCCATCGAATTACTAAAAATCACCTTTAATATTGAATCTATTTTATTTCAACGATTTGCTTACAAATTAGGTCAAAACAAACAAGATTTACACGAAGCTTTTATGGCAATTGGCGCGATTGAACTAGCACTAAGCAATGCCTCTTGCAAGGTAAATACTGTCACTTGCACCCCTACTTTCCACAAGGAGAAACGTATTGATGCTAAAGGAATATACCATCCACTCGTTGAAAACTGCGTTCCCAACGATCTACAGCTTAATAACGAGAGCCTGCTCTTAACGGGATCCAATATGTCTGGAAAAACAACCTTTATTCGCACTATAGCACTCAATCTGCTCCTTGGACAAACATTGGGTTTTGCCTTTGCCCAATCGCTTCAGGCCCCCTTTTGTCGTTTACAGACCTCCATTCGCATTACGGATGATTTACTGGAACAAACGAGTTACTATTTAAAAGAAGTAGCCACGATTAAATCCTTTTTAGATCAGTCAGTCACCAGTAATTTTAACGTATTTATCTTGGATGAGATCTTGAAGGGCACCAATACAGCAGAGCGCATTGCAGCGAGTACTGCGATTTTGCGCTACTTAAACAACCCAACAAATTTGATACTGGTATCTACCCATGATTTAGAACTGGTACAATTGTTAGCCAATTCTTCTTATGCCTCTTACTATTTTAGTGAGATCTTTGATGTCGAAAATCAGTTGCATTTCGATTATACCCTTAAAAAAGGAATACCTAATACGACCAATGCCATTCGTTTATTACAGCTTTATGGCTATCCGGAGGTCATTGTAGAACAGGCGTTACAACTTAAACAAACTGGACTGATACAAAAAAAGGAATGATCGCAATGATCATTCCTTTTTTATCTATTTTGACATTACAATGTTTCGTTTGCGTGCTATCGTATGCTAGTCCACAAGGTTAACCGTTGTAATATGACTTTTTAAATTTACATTACTGCTGCAACAATATAGTACACAATCATTGCGATAATAGCTGATACTGGAATAGTTAAAATCCATGCCCACAATAGGTTAATAGTAACTCCCCAACGAACGGCAGATACGCGTTTTGTCACCCCCACTCCGATAATTGAACCGGTAATCGTATGTGTTGTCGAAACGGGAATCCCCAAGTGCTCTGTTACGTATAAGGCTACGGCTCCAGCTGTTTCAGCTGCTACTCCTTCTAAAGGCGTTACTTTCGTAATTTTACTTCCCATCGTTTTAACAATCTTCCATCCTCCTGATAAGGTTCCTAAACCAATGAATAAAAATGAGGCTAGAGGTACCCACCACCAGTGTTCTACGAACACTTTAAACGTATCTACATCACCTAAATATGCAGGATCCATATCTACATTCACATGATAGAAAATTACTGCTGCTCCAATAATACCCATTACTTTTTGAGCGTCATTTCCACCATGTCCCAATGAAAATAAGGCAGAAGAAACTAATTGCAAGCGTTTAAACCACTTTTCACATTTATAATGGTTTTGATTTCTACAAATCCACATAATAGCTACAGTGATAAAATAAGCTAAAATTAAACCGAGCAAAGGTGCTCCAAAGATAAATAAGAAGATTGGAATTACTTTTGCGTACACTACTACATCTACTCCTTCAATAGAGAAACCACCAGCATGTGCAACAGCTGCGCCGATAAAACCACCAATTAAGGTATGAGAAGAAGAAGAAGGAATACCCAATTTCCAAGTAGCTAAGTTCCAAATAATTGCAGCTATTAAACCAGCAAAAATCACTTCTAAAGTAATAAAGTTTTCATTCACTGATTTAGCGATGGTATTACCAATTTTAAACTCACCAATAATATACAGGGAGATAAAATAAGCGACAAAATTAAAAGCTGCCGCCCAAAGTACTGCTTGAAACGGAGTTAAAACACGTGTCGTTACAATGGTAGCGATCGAGTTTGCAGCATCGTGAAAACCATTGATATAATCAAATCCGAGCGCTAATACGATAATAACGATTAGCATAATCCCACTTTGATTACTCAATATTTCTGTAAAAAATTCCATATACTTGCGCTAGATCATTAAGAGTATTTAACGATAACGGTTTCCAGTACATTAGCTACATCTCTACAACTATCTGTAGCCGTTTCTAACGCCACCATTACCTCTTTGTATTTTATAATTTCGATGGCGTTATTTTCATTTTCGAAAATATCGGCAACGGCCTTATCAAAAACTTTATCTGCTTTTCTTTCTAAGCGAGAAATATTTTTACATACAGTCGCTAACTCTTCTAGCTTTTTTAAATCTTTCAAGTGTAATAGTCCCTTGTGCACTTCACTACAAGCTTCTAAATTAGCTTCCGTCAATTTGCGCAATGGTTTTGTAATTTTATCAATTTGGTACAATCTCATACGAGAAGCAGCATCTGATAAATGGTCAGCTACATCGTCAACCGCTGTGATCAAATTGTGAATATCTTCTCTATCAAAAGGCGTGATAAAGTTTTTCCCTAATTCGATTCTTGTTTTTTGTGCAATTGTTTCGATCTCAACCTTAATTACCTCAACATCTTTAAGTAATTTCTCTCTTTCTTTTGCTGGGGTATGCACAGCTTCATTCAGCGTTTCTGATAGTTTTTTAAGCTTTTCAGCTGCTTGTTCAAATAAAGGATAAAATGTTTTGTCCTTTGGAACTAAAAATTGAAAAATGTTATT
>JASLHL010000125.1 GCA_030152225.1 Flavobacterium sp.
CTGTGAGGATAGGGTTAATATTTAAATAGAGATCCGTTGCTAGTTCTTTATCAATAAAGGCATTGAATGTACCCGTTCCACCTCCAATGGCTATTTCGGACACTCCTTTTGCCATAAAATGCGCAATAGCTTCCTCGGGATTAGACACAATCCTATAGCCTGTTGTTTCTTTTTTATCTGTATGCGTAGATAAAACAACAAGTTCGATTCCCATAAAGCGATCTTTAACTACTTGAGGGAAATGTTGAAAATGCTCAAATGTTTTCATGCCGATGATTAAATTGCCTACACGATGAGCGTAGTTGAGGTAAAAATCCATAGCCTCTTTTGGGAGTTGATGTGCAGCATTATCCGATACCAACACCTTGCCATTGACTGAAATATTGGCGATTACAGTAACTTTCATTTAATTAATTTTTAGATTGTTACAAATCTAGGCTACACTTATTTTATATTTGCTATGACTTACCTAGAGGATAGTAATTATGACCGATCAAAAAGAAAAGATACCCAAAGAAACCATACTGGCACTCCATGATGCCCTTGCGTTACTAAGTGGAAAGTGGAAGTTTTGCATTCTGAATAATCTGTTGCAAAACAAAACCATGCGGTTTAAAGATTTACAAGAAAAAGCAAAGGGAATCTCCCCCAAAGTATTGACGAAAGAATTACAAGAATTAGAAGATAATCTGTTTATTATTCGAACAGTTAACCAAACCAAACCCATTACGGTGTCTTACTGCCTTACTGAACATGCACTGGAGAGTCTACCCGTTTTAGAATCCCTCATTCAATTTGGATTAACCCATCGAAATAAGATTAAGAGTAAGTGAGCTAAAGGGGTATAATTAGGTGTAAAGATACATAGGCAACCTAGTTGTAAAGGAAAATCAGGAGAGGGAAATGTCTCTTTGAATGGAAAGAATTAGAAGAATAGTAAGCAATATTACAGGCTTTAAGTGTTTGATTTTAAGTATTTTAATTTTTTGTTTTAACCTATAAGTACAAACGTCATTGACATAATAGTTTAGTAAAAAGTAGGATGTTTTTTTGAGATTTATTATTTTTGCCCCCTTTTTTAAATAAAACTAATTCCTATGAAAATGCGATTTTTAGCCTTGTTGCTAACTGTTATTACCTTCATCAGTTGTGATGATCCTTTTAAAAGACAAGATTTTTACCTATCCAATCCCACAGATGCAACCATGCAAGTCACTATCGATGACAAAGCATATACCTTAGTCCCTCAGAGCGTGGAGTTAGTAAAGTTAAAATCGGGTATACACGAGTTGACATACAAGGGACAAAAACAGGCCTTCAACGTATTTCAACAAAATTCTGGCGGGATTATTAACCCTGCATTAGCGCCACATTACATCTATTCTATGGTGTATGCTACAGAAGGAAACTTTGATAAGTTTGGTTCAATCCAACGTGCAATCGAAATTGATGGTGTGCCTTATGAGGACAATATCAAATCAACAAATGCCCTTTTTATTGATAACAACCTGTATCGCTGTACCTACTTCTTGGGTGAAGCTTATCCAGAAGAACAAATTACCTACAATAAAAATACAGTTGGAAACTTTTTTAATAAATTCTTTACTAAAGCTGAATTTATTGCGTTTTACGACGAAGCAGTTGTAGCAGAAGAAAGAGGATTTCACGAACAAAGTCGCGTGGAAAATGGGACGTGTACCATTACAGAACCTAGTACCCCTGTGGCTTTAGTAATTCCCGATGTACCACAAGAAGAGGTAATCGCTTCGTACAAAAAAGAAGTGGAACTCGTAGAAGAATTCAGAAAATCAACGGACGCAGCAAGACAAAAAGCCATTCAAAAAGAACTGTTTGACTTATCTATGAGTCGTTCTAAATTAGATATTAATTACAGTAAATTGACAACGGAACAAAATCAATCGATGAATGATTTTGTACACGCCAGTGGAAGAATTTCCGGTGCTGGAATTATCGAATTGTAAGTAAATGTTGGAGAGAGAAGAAGGGAATGGTTTACAGCTAACGGTTAATCAGTTGACTGTAAACTGTTCTTATTTAGATGATTTTCCTTTCATCGTATCAGTACTGTTGCTTTACTATTTGCACTATGGCGGATGCCTAGGATGCGACCTTTCTCCTTTCTTTAGTCAGGATGGCGTAAATGGAGAGCATATTACTATTTTTAGGGTGAGACCATCAATAGAGAAATTTTTTCTTTTATTAGAAAAATAAGTAATATGACCTTGTTCTGCTGACGAAGGAAGCATCGCATCGGTCAATCTATCTTTACTAAAAAAAGCATGTAAAAGCGTATTATTTCGTCTTCTACATGCTTTTTTTTAAGGGTATAGGGGAAGCTTATTTTTTAGCTAGATAAAAATCGTACGTATACACATTGTAAGGGAGGATCAGCTTAGCAAAGTATTTAGCAGTAAAACTACCCAAGAGCAGTGGAATAAACAATTGATAGCCATTGGGTACTAAGTTACACACGAGAATCAATGCCGTTAAAGGAGCATAAATAGAGGCAGATAAGGTTGCAGCGGCACCGACCAGAGCAAAATTGAGTGGGATGAGTTGCAAATCAAAATAGGTATTGCCTAGGTGAGCAAACAACAGACCTAAAAAGGCGCCAGCAACAATACTCGGTGCAAATACACCGCCGTCACCGCCTGCACCCAGCGTTAGGGAAGCAGCAAAAGGTTTGAGTAAAATAAGCAAGCCAAGGCTATATAAAGTGATCGTTGCTTGAGGATGAAGGGCTTCCTTTAACCCGTGGTAACTATCACCATAGAGAACTGGAAATAAAAAAATAAATAGTCCAACCGAAAGTGCACCGAGATTCACGCGTAAAAAGTTATTGTTGATGTTACCAAATAGCTTTTTGATGCGAGTAACTAGTAGCGTAAAGTAAACGGATAATAATCCTCCAAGAAGGCTTACTAAGATAAAGAAAGGAATCGCATGTGTATGCCATCCTGTAACTTGAAACGAAAGCAACGGTTGATACTGAAACAAGACAATAAATCCCCAAGCGAGTAGGGCAGAAGTCCCACAACTGATCCACAGCGATTTACTCGTTTTTCTGGCAATGACTTCTAAGGCAAAGAGAAAACCCGCAAGTGGGCTCCCAAACAAAAGAGAAACACCCGCAGTAACACCCGCACAAATGAGTTCTCTTTTAAAGGCATTTGCCGTAAAGTGCTTCGTGTGGATACTATTACCTACAGTAGCTGTTGCAACTACAGAAGATACTTCAATACCCGTAGAACCTCCCGTCGCAACCGTTAAAAATCCATTGAGTAAATGAGAAGGGATCTTGAAAAAAGGCAGGTGATCCTTGCGTTGATCCAGTGTTTTATAAATCTCTGTAATTCCCTTATTCTTTCGACCTTTGAAAAGGAATTTTCTCAAAAAATAGATGGTCGTAATACCAATAGTAGGCAGCAAGATAAATAAGAGTTTTTGGGTGTTGTTTACCTTTTCAAATAATAATTCTTCTGCATGTTCAGTTGCCTGTTGGGTTAGAAATACAAGTAGTAAACTACATAAACTAACAAATGCCGAAGCGAGAACCAATTTAATTAGGTTGTGGTAGGTGATTTTTTTTCTTTTATACATGATATACGTGTGGTAAAGATCAAGCGATCTCTAGCCGATTTTAAGTGTAACCTTTCGTGATTTACAGCCACAAGGGGAGAAAAAAGGTGATGTAAAAGTATTAAAAAATAAAAAAATAAGCTGTTAATTCACGTTATTTTTAAAATCAGTTGACGGCTAAAATCGCACAAATTGAAAGATGAGGGGAAAAGGGAAATGAGAGAAGGGAAAAGGGAGATGGGAAAAGGGAGATGGGAAATAGGAAATGGGGGTACACTCACTAAGAACAGTCTAACAAACCGCACAAAAACAAAGCACAAAAAACAAAAAGCAAACCGTGCAAAAAACAATTACTTTATATTATCAAATAGGAGCAACTTAGTTCATATAGAAAACAAATATTTTCTTACAGAAAGATCCGATTACTTTTTATTATTATTTCTCTTGTAGTACATTCGTACGAGCAAGTTTTAAAAGTGAAAATGTAGAATTTGCTAGAACAATACATGTAAACCATACAATATACTAGAAAAACGATGAAAAAACAATGGATCTTTTTATTTGTCTTGTGTACCCTAACGGCCTTGGGGCAGGTAGAGCGCAAAAACAAGCCAATCGATTTTTTACCTGAAGGTTATGCCGTGATGCAAACGCTTACCGGAGATTTAAACAAAGACGGGATCGAAGACTGTGTTCTACTTATTAAAGGAACAGACGAGGAAAATAAAGTTACAGATGAGTATCGCGGTGATCTTGATCTCAATCGTAGGGGGATTATAATTTTGTTTAAGAAAGAGGGAAAATATGAATTAGCCCTGAAAAACGAAACCTGTTTTTCTTCTGAATATGAAGATGGTGGGATTTATTTTGCACCAGATTTATCCGTTTCTCTAACCAAAGGCAATATTTACCTTCACTATGCACATGGTCGTTATGGTTATTCGAGCTATACCTTCCGCTATCAACAAGGAGACTTTGAACTAATTGGATACGATAGTGCTTATCGCAGTAATTTTATTTCCGACTGGGTAGCATTTGATGAAAAGAGTATCAATTTTTCAACAAAGAAAAAGTTAGTCAAAGAAATCATAAAAATCAGTGATTCGGGTAAGGAAACATATAAAGAAATATGGACGGATTTACAAGTAGATAAACGGGCTAAGCTTTCAGAAATAAAGGATTTTGATGATTTTAGTGCTACTGACTACTACAGAGATAAGTAGTTTTTGAAGTAGTTTTTTAGCGTGAGTAGACTAAAAACGTTGTAAAGGATAAAAGCTACAGAATGAATGGGTACAATTGCCTAAGGCAACAGTTTTAGTGCGAAAAAAGAAGGTTGTCCACAAAAAAAGAAAGGGATGTGCTTCAATTGTATTATTTTTGTTGTTCATTATACTTGATAATAAAAATAAAATATGGGCAGAAATACCCCCGCCAATCGCCAAATTGTAAAGGACAAATTGGCGAAGAAAAAGCAAAAAGAACAGGAGGCAGTAGCCAAACGCAAAGCACTTTTAAAAGAAATTGTCAACCAAATGGCAAATAAAAAATAAAGGTTATAAAAAAGATCTTGGGGGTATACTCAAGATCTTTTTTATTGTCAATCATCCAGAGAATGATGTTACATATGGGCTAAGGCCCAAGAGGCGACTGTTGCTTTGATTTGTGGATCAGTAAACGTTTGTTCAAGCATGCGTTGTCTTTTCTTTTTGTTTTTCGGTAACTCGTAAAAGAGATCCTTATGTCTAATTACAATATTGTATCGGTCAATCGTTTTCTTGTCAAAGGTGATATAATTGTCGTAAAAGGTAAGTCCGTTGACTTGATCTATTTCGCGAAAAAGCGTTTCCCTATAAGGAAAAATGCGAAAGAGTCGAAGTTCAACTTGATCAGCATTGATTAACGTGATTTGCGTGAGATTTGTATTGCGAAGACTGTATTGCGTTTTTGTACTTTTATCCTCGACATTATTGTTGCGCACCTGTAGTGAATCCATGACCAAGCGTTCATCCTTGTAGACCAATTGCCCTTTTAAAGTACCATTCAAAGTAATATTCAAGCGTTTGTTTTTGGCATAGTTGCCTAAATAAGCTGGATTTCCCGCCTGAAATAAAGCGGAAAGACCTGAAACTTGGGCTTGTATTCCCAACGTAGCAAACAACATAAAAAGTAGCACAATGAATTTGTTATAGGTCGAATTGATCTTTTTGTTTATCATAGTAGGTGACAGTAAAGCATATGAAAGTAAGAAACAAATAATAGATAACAAAATAAATGTTTATAAAATAAGGGGTTACAACAGGAAATAGTATCCATAGACCCAGGCAGAGCAGAACAGTTAAATTGCACTACCTTCTTCTGCTTACTCGAATGTTTTTACTACCTGTTTGCCATATTGGGCCTCAAAAGCCGT
>JASLHL010000128.1 GCA_030152225.1 Flavobacterium sp.
TACACGAATACAAAAAACTTCGCGAACGTCTTTCGGGGCAACCAAAAAATTATCGAAAGCTGGGTTATCACTTACAAAAAGCAATTCTCCTTCTGGCGTATAGCGTTTAAAACGATAGCACAAAATACCTTTACCTTCTACAACCACTAGGTAAATATGCCAAGGTTTGATTTCTGATAGGTCAATTTTTTTCGTCAAAACATACGAACTCACCTTAATCGTCGGATACATATTTTCAACCCCAATTTGAAAAGCCATATCGATTTCTTCCTCTGTAGGAAAAACACAGCTTGGTGAAGTACCGCAGCATTTTTCTGCATTTAAAAAATATTCAATGTGATGATCTACAGAAATCATTTTTACTCTTCTATTTTCTAAGTCTACGTTTAATACAGAATTAGGATGAGCCAAAAACAAATCATTTAAATCAATTTTGTGTTTTTTGCATATTTCAATGATTTTATCGTAGCGCAACGTTTCTCTAACTTTCCATGAAGAAAGTGTATTGGGTTTTATACCTAATAAACTAGCCAACTCCAAATCATTTTTATATCCGAGTAGCTGTTTTAATCTTTTAATTACTTCGTTTGCTTGTAACATAACTTTTTCTTTTTTCTTCTCTTTTTTTCTATTTATATGAAAGAGAATATCGTTCTATTCTCTAATATTCAACTATCTTGCCAAAAAAATCGCAATCGTTGTTTTTATACCAAATAAATAATAACAACTTTGTTTAAAAACAAATAAACAATTGATATTCAGTGTTTTAAAATTCAAACAATTTAAACAACCTTAACTTTTATTTAACAAACAAAAATTAAATAAACACCTAAATAGGTCCAATAAATACAATCAAAGCTTACAAAAAACGAATAGTCAATCGAAGTAAATCGCAAAATGCGTTTTTAATCCAGTCAATCTTATTGTTTCTTGATGTAAGGGAGTAGGCAGTCCTTATATCGTGAAGTATAGTCCTACGATACAGCAAATAAACACAACTAAATAGTGCTACATTACCGTTTGGATTTTTTTATTTTTAAGGCGACAAACAAATTTACACATTTCGCAAACTAATCTACATATGTTTACTATTTTTAGCAGTAAACAACAACTTTAAACAATTATCAACATCAATTAAGCATAATTTAGTAAAAAAGATAATTAAAATTTAATTTAAAACTATTCTAAAAAACTAAATAAAACAGTTTTTCAATGCTCCTATATTCTCGAATTGTAGGATATTATTCTATTCAATAATTTAATTGAATAAAAAATCTCGAAATGCAAGCTCTGCTCGTCCCACAGATTTTTGCACAATATGTAGTAGACCTAAAAATAAAAAAGGTCATTTTTGGATAATTTACGTTTTGAAAAAGCGCTAAAGCGCTAAAAAAGAAAAGATAGATTCACCTGAACCTATCCTACCTAGAGCGAACAAGAATTGAATTCCCTTAGGTTAGAATGAAGTGAGATATTCTTAAATTGAGAAAAAAAAGCACCTTAAGAGTAAGGTGCTTGTGTATAAAAAAGTACTTATTTTAATTCAAAGCTGATGGATACAGCAGTATTAACTTCTATTTCTCCAACGGCTAACGTTTGATCCGCTGCTTCATCAGCTCCCGCTGATTTCATCGCATACATCGGTCTAAATACCGGAGGCGATCCTCCCCCCCCATCTGTCACGACTAAAACCTTTCCAACTGTTTGTCCTAAAGCTTCTGCGTAATCCGCTGCTTTTTTCTTAGCTTCTTGAACCGCTAATTTTCTTGCTTCAGTCTGATAGGAAGCCAATTGGGATGACTTGTACTCTACTCCATCGATGCGATTAACTCCTTTACTCATTACCCCCGCAATTAAAACTTCGTATTTCGATAGGTCTTCTAAAGTAAGCGTAATGGTTTGACTCGCTTGAAAATATTCTTTTTTATCGGTATAATCTTTATACGAATAAAAACTTAGGCGTTGCGTTTGAATATTTTTCTCTGGAACTTTTGCGTCTTTCAAATATTTCAAAACACTAGCCACAATTGCATCATTTGTGCTTTTTACTTCCTCTGCGCTTTTTCCTTTATTTTCAATTCCCAAGCGAATGACAGCTTGATCTGGTACTGCCTTTACTTTTCCAATACCTTGTACTTGAATTTGTGGAACAGTCGTCCCTGCTGTTTGTGCATGAGCTGCAACCCCTAAGGCTAGACAAGCACTTGCTAGTAAAAAATTCTTTTTCATCATACTAATTTTCTAAATCATGTCTAACAAATATAGCGAACTCGTCTAAAAAATGAAGATTACCCCCTTTTTTATAATAAATGTTTAACACCTATATTTTGTTTTTCTTAGCCAAAAACAAGAGTAAAACAATGGGAATCAACAATAAAACAATTAAAAATGTCTGTTGTTGCAAGAGGACAGGATAACGCACTAAGGTTAGCACTAATCCGCCAATTGCCCCGCCGAAATGAGCTGCATGTCCAATATTATCGCTGTTTTTTCGCATCCCATACAAGCTGTACAACAAATACCCAATTGCAAAAATATACCCCTTAATCCCGATGGGAATAAAGAATAAATACAATTTTAAATCGGGATATAACAAAATCGAGGCGTATACAATACCTGTCACACCGCCTGAAGCACCAACAGCCAAATATTGACTTCGCTTGTGGTAGAGTTGGTAGGTCAACGCATTCCCTATCACAATACTCAAGAGATAAATAAGAACAAAATAAAAGCTTCCACTAATAGCTACCACAATACCAGCAAACATATACAGCGTAAACATATTAAAGGCAAAATGCATCCAATCTACATGTAAAAAACCAGAGGTGATGATGCGATAATACTCGCCTTGGCGAATGCGATTCAAATCAAAATTGTATTTACTAAAAAAAGCGTAGTCCTGTAATCCTTTATAAGTAAGCAGTCCTGTACCAACCAAAATAACTAAAATAATAGGGGCTATATCCATATTCAACGATTTAAAATCCATCGACTGTTAGCATTTATGTGTCGATTTACGGGCTAAAAATAGTCTAAATCCAGTATCTTTGCTAGTAAATTAATCCTAAATAATGAAGTTACTCATTTACTATATCGCCTATCCTATCTTATGGCTTATTTCTAAATTACCTTTTCCAATCTTTTACTTTGTATCAGATTGTTTTTTTGTACTGCTCTATTATATCGTGCGCTACCGCCGCAAAGTGGTAACTGAGAATATAAAGTTGACGATGCCTCATTTATCAGACCAAGCGGTACAACAAACGGTTAAGCAATTTTACAAACACCTTTGCGATATGTTCTTGGAGATGATCAAAACCTTTACCATCTCGGAAGAGGACTTGAAGAAACGCTTTCAATTTACCAACCTCGACACTATATTAGAAGTAGAAAAACAGGGAAAAAGTGCCTTGTTATTTTGTGCGCATTACGCCAACTGGGAATGGTTAATTATCTTAGATAAATTCATTAGTTTTCAAGGTTATGCGGTTTATAAAAAACTAGCTAATCCACATTTTGATCACTTATTTCTAAAAATACGCACGCGATTCAACACCCGTTTGGTCGAAATGAAAGAGACCATTCGCGTGATCCGCCAAAATGAGGTCAATAAGAACCACGGTATTTACGCCTTCATCAGCGACCAATCTCCGATGATTGGCGATGCTAATTACTGGCAAAATTTTATGGGAATTGAAGTTCCCGTTTTTACTGGTGGTGAAGCCCTATGCAAGAAATTCAATATGGAACCTATGTACCTCAAGGTAGAATACGTCAAACGCGGACATTATCAGGCAACGTTTATTCCGCTTTTAAAAGCAGGTGAACAAGTCAAAGAAATACCAAATTACGAATTGACTAATCGTTTTTTACAAGAAGTGGAAAAACAAATTAACGAAGCTCCAGCTTACTATTTCTGGACACACAAACGCTGGAAACACCGCGGTAAAAAACCAGCAAATATTAAATCCTTCCACTAAAAACACGTTAATTATACTGCATGTAAAAATTGCATTTCGTACCTTTAACTGAAATTACTCAATAATTATGACACATATAGAAAAGCTACAAGCTATACGCGCTCAAATGAAAGAACAAAATATAGATGCCTATATTATTCCTTCATCTGATCCGCATATCAGTGAATATCTACCTGAATATTACAAATGTATTGCTTGGACATCTGGATTTACAGGATCAGCTGGAACACTCGTAATCACACAGCAATTCGCTGGACTATGGACGGATTCTCGCTATTTTGTACAAGCCAATGATCAATTGGCTCATACGGGTTTTGAACTAGTAAAATTAAGAGTGCAACACATGCCAGAATATGTGGAGTGGATTGCCTCTCAATTTACAGCTGGTGGAACTGTTGCTTTTGACGGAAACCTAGCTTCTTTAGCCGTGGCCAATGCCATTCATTCTACGTTAGCTTCTATTGGATTTACCATCAATGGCCACGTGGATTTACTCTCTTCGATTTGGAAGAACAGACCAGCCTTACCAACGGAAAAAGCCTACACACTTCCCGTTTCTACAACAGGAGAGTCTACAGCAGCTAAATTGACGAAAGTAAGAGCATTAGTAAAACAAAAAAGAGCCACCTGCCATATCATATCTTCTCTAGATGATATCGCTTGGCTACTCAATATCCGAGGAACAGATGTACCTTGTAATCCTGTTACCCTAAGCTTTGTTTACCTCGATGCAGAAAAAGTAACGCTATTTATCGATGCAACCAAATTAGACGAAGCAACCAAACAAGAACTACAAGGTTTTGGGATTCATCTTGCCGATTATACAGCATTACCCCAAGCCATTGCTGCAATTCCTGCTGGAAGTACCATCTTATTAGATCCAAAACGCACGTGTTTTGCAACCTATGACAGCGTACCATCGACTGTAACAATCAAGGAAGACATGAATCCGTCTACCCTATTAAAAGCGATTAAAAACGAGGTTGAAATTGCCCATGAAAGAAAGGCAATGATCCATGACGGGGTGGCGATGACTAAGTTTTTTAAATGGATTGAAGAAAATGTAGGTACTGGAACCTTAACGGAATTGAATATTGCGGATCACCTACTTGGTTTACGCGCTGCACAGCCAGGCTTTAAGGACATTAGCTTCAATACGATTGCCGGATACAAAGACCACGGGGCTTTACCCCATTACTCTGCTGATGAAAAAAGCAGCTACGATCTAAAAACGGAAGGTTTACTTTTAGTGGATTCGGGAGGACAATACGAAACAGGAACAACAGATATTACACGTGTGGTAGCGTTAGGAACACCTACGCAAGAAGAAAAAGATGACTATACTATTGTTCTAAGAGGGACTATTGAAGGTTCTATGGCAATTTATCCAAAAGGAAGCCGTGGATATCAAATTGACGCCATCACGAGAAGACCGATTTGGGCAACCTTGAGAAACTATGGACACGGTACAGGTCACGGTGTTGGATTTTTCTTAAACGTACACGAAGGTCCACACGTATTTAATCCTACGCCAACGGATATCGCTATTGAACAGGGAATGATCACCTCTATTGAACCAGGGCTATACCGCGAAGGGAAACACGGAATCCGAATTGAAAACTTAGTTTTAGCCAAAGACTTAGAAGGAAACCAATTTGGTGATTTCATGGATTTTGAAACTTTAACTATTTGCTATATCGCTACTGATTTAGTAGATAAGAAATGGTTGGAACAACCACATATTGATTGGTTAAACCAATACAATGAATGGGTATACAACAGCTTGAAAGACTTCTTGTCTACAGAAGAAGCTACTTGGTTGAGAAACAAAACAAAAGCTATTTAATATAAAATAAAAAAACCGTCTTAAAAAGACGGTTTTTTTATTTTATATTGGTTCAATTTGCCAATTAATAGGGGCTTTTCCCACCTCAACTAAATAAGTATTGATTTTTGAGAAAGGCTTACTTCCATAAAACCCTCTGTACACAGATAAGGGCGAAGGATGAGCCGTCTCAATGACAAAATGCTTGTTGCGATCAATCATCTTGCCTTTCTTTTGGGCATAGCTGCCCCATAAAATAAAAACAACGTGATTCAATTGGGTTGCCACCTCTTCAATCACCTTATCTGTAAAGGTTTCCCAGCCTTTCTTTTGGTGAGAGCCCGCCTTAGATCCTTCAACGGTTAGCGTGGCATTGAGCAATAGTACACCTTGTTTGGCCCAAGTAGATAAATCGCCATTGCGGAGATTTTTAATCCCTAAGTCATCCTCTAATTCTTTGAATATATTCTTCAAACTCGGTGGAAATTTCACCCCCTGATGCACTGAAAAAGCCAAACCATTCGCCTGAAATTCCCCGTGATAAGGATCTTGTCCTAAAATTACCACCTTCACCTCTTGAAAGTTTAATCCCTCAAAAGCAGCAAATACTTGTTTTTTCGGTGGATAAATGGTTTTGGATGCTCTTTCTTTTGCCACAAAGGCTTCTAATTCTTTAAAATAAGGCTTGTCGAATTCACCCTGTAAAACTGAATTCCAACTTTTATTTTGTATGGTAAAACTCATTATTCTAAATAAACCGTTCTTCTATAAGAGACCACTTGCGTTGCATCTCTTGCTTCTATTAATATTTGATTGTATTCATTTACGCCTTTCTTCGGATTGACAATCTGTTGACGTACAACCCAGAAAAATTCTTTTTTGTCTGGATCAAATTCAAAAGAGACAAAATCAACCGGCTCAAACTTCGTCTCTGTTTCTTTGGCTATTTGCAAAACTTTACACACATTCAATGAATAGTCTACATCCAATTTCTCGTCCGTTTCTGGCAAAAGCAAAGGCGAAATAATTTGTTGATAATCGTTTAACGCAATACCCAAACAATAGTTCACTCCTTCTGTTGGTTGAAAATCATAGTAAAAAAAGTACTTCGTCATACATTTTCCCATATCTACAACAGGATAACGCGCTTCAAATTTACGAATACTATCGTAAGCACTAATACTTACTCCTTTAAATTTTAGCTTGCTCACCATATCCGCTCCAACTTTAGAAACCAACAAGGCTTCTAAATTTTTCTTTACCTCAGCAAATCCTGTTGGAACTAGGTCGATCGGCCTATTGCTATAGTGGTATCCTGTAGAAGATTCTTCCGCATCGACAAAATAATTGTAGTACGGACAAGGATCAATAAATAAATCACTTTGATAACTTCCTCCTATTTTTACCTTACTTTCAGCTAAACATTGCGCCTGAATTTGAAAAATACTTAAGAAAAGTAAAACGACCGATAGATATAGTTTCATACTATTAATATTTTATTAAGAAATCAAAAATATAAAACTTTTCATATATTCCTTCTACTATTAACTTGTAAAATCACATTTTGTCGTTTTTTTATTTACGTTCAATATCAATTCTTCTACTGAAGTCGACGGAATCTCTAAAATTCTCAATAAAACAGTCAACGAAATTTAAGGCAGTTCTCCATCATAAATTGCCTGATACTCTCCTATTATTTGATGTATTGGATTTAGCTTACTTTTCTCAAAAAAAATAAAAGCAATACAACATGCTACTAATACATCAGTTGCACCCATCCTGATCTAGTTTTACTTTCAGTTTCAATGACATAAAAATAAGTACCTGAAGGTAGTTTATTTCCCTGTTTGTCTTGACCTGCCCACTGGTTGGTATACCCTCGGCCATGGGAATACACTTCTCTTCCATGTCGATTAAATAGGGTAAGCTTGGTTACTCCATGGATACTTAGGTCAAAGGAATCATTTAAGCCATCGTTATTGGGAGAAATTCCCTTGGGAATAGGACAATCCAAGAAGGAAATACTAAAGCTACTTTCGGCTGTACAAACCCCATTTGGCGATGCTGCATAAATATAAAGCGTTGTATTTTGGGTAATAACCATACCTGAGTACATTTTTTGGCCACCACCCTGTGGAGCTGTAAAATAATCATTTCCTTCAGGTAGTGGTTGAAGTTGATAAGGTTCACATAGCTCAATATCAGAAAGAACCGCTACTTCAACAGGCTGTGTAATGGTTACATTAAATGCTACTTCTTCATAACATACTGAATCTTGCTCTTGATGAAAGAGATAAAAAGTATAGGTTCCTGGTGTACTCAATCGATCTCCACTTTGAAAAGATTGTCCTTCACCTGCTGATGCTGTATAGTAGTATTGATTGGTTCCTAGTGGGGGAAATACAAACGCTCCACAAACGATGCTATCCTCTAATTTAGCCGGTACTGTTCCTGTAGTATAGGTGATAAGCAACGGAAAAATATCCTCACATCCCGTCGTTAAATCGCGAACTTTACTATAGAAATCCGCTTTATTTTCACCTTTACCTAAGTGGTATATTCCTTCTTCAATTTCGTTTAGATTACGTAGAGCATCCGCCTTAGTTGCGAAGTACTTCACCTCATAATTCGCTCGATGATGACCGTCAAAAACGGTTATTTCAGTTTCTTTCAAATCGATCGTTCTAGTCACTAGGGCATGACGACATAGCGCGATGGAGTGGGGCTTATTCAGTACACTTGAAAGCGCGGGATAATACTCAATCGCAATCTCCCCTTCCATTGTACAATCGATCTGATTATATCTTCCTACAACTTTGTACTGACCTGCTTCACAAACCCTTAGTGTTTTATCTTTTGCGAGAGGAATAGGCTCCCCATCTTTATACCACTGAATATCAACTAAATCCACCCCCATCTGTGCGTCTAATACCACACATTCGCCTGGGCAAAGGGCATTGTTTTTTTCAACTAACCGATCTACACCTAAGTCAATACTTCCGATATCAAAACTATGAGCATTGAGGAACACAGCAGTGGAATGGGATACAATTTGACAAAAATCAATGACAGCAAATTTAATGTGGTATCGGCGTCCGGGTACAACATGTACCGTTTTGGATTCCATCGGTTTTGTTAATCCTGTAAAATCAATAGCTGCATCCAATTGATTATCTACAATACCATCATAGTGCTTCCAATATAATTCGGGATGCGTACTTGGGCAGTCTTTTCCTGTTTTGGCGGCATCCATAATTGTATTTAATCCTACTGGACTCTCTGTGCCTGGTATTTTCGCTAAGTTTTGTCCCTCTCCAGTTGTTGTATCAATTAACCAAGCAGCAAATAGAGCCCCTGATAAACAACCGCCGTCCGTACATTCCTTATGATAGCTATTAGAAGCCAATAAGTACTCAAATTTCAAACTATCTTTAACGGGAACAAAATCAAATTCTAATTGAGTAACACGTTTATCTTCTCTAGGACCACCACCCGCATCTTCAATCGCATTATTAATCTCAACATCCCCCTCCCATCGATGATCGTTATTTCCTCTAAAGTCGTACGAAGACGGTTGAGCAGGTCCTGAAACATAATCAATTTCATTAGTCACCAATACAATTCCCTCTTCAAAGGGAAAATCAGCGTTGCCTCTTGAAAAATACCCTAGGGTATTAAACTCCATGGTCTCTAGGCTCCCGTCGCCATTTTGATACGTGATATTCGAAGCTAATTGACAATTGGATTGAATTAAAACGTTGTTAACTAAATTCGCAAGTGAATACTCCTCTCCTTGTGGAGTTACTTCTAAGTACCCATACTCTGAGGTAGTCAAGCATAGATCAAAAATAAAATCAACTTGACGAGGACTGAATGTCCCATCGTCATTTCTACGTCCAAAACTTCCAATTCGTATAAAATATTCATGACCTACGATCAAGTTGTTTAGCATTCTTGAGGTATCCTCTCCTACCGAAAAACAAGCAATAGGATTAGTAGGCAAATACGGATCATCAATTCGTAGTTCTTCGCAAGATTCCTCATAAATCGCAAAATAGAGATAGCTATTAAAGTTGGTTGATGATAAATCTGCTAAATTGTTTATATCCAATTTATGTGTAGAAGCTGATGCTGTAAATTTAAACCAAACCTCACGGTTTAATTGCCTACCACAAAGTGGTCTATAAGTTGTATAAGGCGAAACTCCAACAAAAGTAGCTGTTCGATATACCTGACATGCAGTAGTGGAATTTACCGGAAGTTCATAAGCCTGATCACATTCGATATTTGACACCACTGTTCCTGCTTCAATAGAAGTGGACCAGTCACTAAACGTATCTCCACTTGAACAAATGGCACGCACAAGGATTTGATAAGCCCCTCCGCTAGTTAATCCTGTTAGTGTTGTAGCAGGTGTACCGTTTACTCTGCTCGTTTGAACAGGCGTAGCTGTAGTCTGATCAGCATGTCGTTCAAAAAGACTTACTTCCCAAGCCGTTATTCCTCCAAATTGCTCCCATTCAATAGTCATGGTTGTCGATGTACTTTCTGTAACAGTAACAGCATAAGGCGCTAGGCATGTTTCTACGCTTTGGATTGACAAATCATCTATATAAATTCCTGATGTTCCTTCTGTTGTTACATGCCACCCAAGATTAACAGTACCAGTTATCCCTTCAATACGCACAATTTCCTCTACCCATTCATCATTCTGATAGACGCGAATAGGCAAAATAGTATGCATAAAATTAGCAGGATCTGTACCTTGAGTTGACAGCAGCACCTCAAATTTATTTTGATAATACGCTCTCGCTTTATATCTGTATTTCAACAGGTATATTCCTCCATTCATCTGGATAGAAGGCGTGATCAACCAATCGTCATTTACTCCTGCATCTCCATAAAAATACATCGAACCATCTCCTTCATAAACGGGAGAATCAGTGGGCATCCATTGACCGTAATATTCGTTGCTGTCCTCATTTGCATCAATAATAGTCCAACAAGCCAACGTTTCGGAATCGGTATTGAAACCTTCCCAAAAATTTTCTGTTAGAACAGTACAAGCTGTCGTTGTTTGAATGACAGGTGTGGATCTCAATTGAATATTATCCTCTGTTGGTTGTAAATCTAAAGGTGAATCGAATTGCAACGCATTTTGATGAAAAGAAAAGACCGTAAAAGCAGCCAAATTCAGAGTGAAAAAACACAAGAAATAACGTAAAAATCGCATAGTATAAAAAGGTGTTACTAAATTTGATCGAAATTACTCCTTTACTTTTATTTAATCTAAATAAAGTTCATTTATATCTAAAATAGACTGACTTTCCTATTTTATTCTCAATAAGTGAATTTTACTTCCCCTTTTTTAATGAAAATGTTTTTATTACCTAAATTTATTTCATACCTCTTTCTTTCAACTAAAACTGTTCTACCCCTGATATTGTGAATATAAGGAGAGGTATAAATAAAAAAAGAACTGCAAAGGATGCAGTTCTTCTATTTTTATTTTCTCAAGATTACAGGCGTTTCATTTGCTCCTTCATCATTTTAATTTGATCCTTCAGCATGCCTTGCTTATCTAATTTTTGAGCTTCGCTTAACAATTTCGTTGCTTCTATCTTTCTGCGTTTGGTCATTGAAATACCAGCTAATTGCAATTTAGCCATGGCTAAGTCTTGATCCATATTCAATCCTAACTCAATGGCTTTCTTCATGTATTTCTCAGACGCATTTAAGTTGGTTTGAGAGGTCATGATTCCCATCAAGTAATTGTAATATCCATTTTGTTTACGCACTAATGCTGTTTCAGGATTCTTAATTCGCTTCAACCATTTTTCAGCTCCTTCAAAATCTTGTTTTCTCAATTTCAAGAAAGACAAGAGGATGAACTCATTTTTGAAATACAAGAGTATAACAAGCCCCATCAAGAACAAGAGGAAAATTCCATTTCCAATATTTGATTCTGAAAATTGCCAAACAGCCGTTGCTAGTAATAGTGCTGCGATACCTAATTTAATATACCTATGAAACATATGCTAGAATTAACTTCATTAAGAATGCAAAATTAAAAAAATAAGCGTAGGATAAAAATTATTCCTCATAAACCTATTGCCTATTTCTATTCGCTGAGATTCTATTTGGATTGAAACAAGTGAAATAAATGTTTGGGTTGGACGTCTAAAAAGGATTCTATAACAAAATCAGCGGTACTGTAATCCTGTTGTTTCGAATTCTGACTTTGGTACCCCAGCACTTTAATTCCCGCCGCATTGGCAGCTTTAATTCCATTGGTACTATCTTCAATCACCAAACAATGTGCCTTGTCGTTTACTTTTGCCAACGAAGCCGCTTGGATAAAGATGGCAGGGTCGGGTTTGGATTTTGGAAAATCCTCTCCACTGACAATATGGGAAAAGTATGGAAATAATTCAAAGCGATTAAATACGCGGTTTATTGTACTTTTTGATGCCGAAGAGCCCAAAATAAGTTCAATATCCTGCTGATGTAGGTGTACAATTAAATCGCGTACCCCTTCAATGAGTTCCAAATCGGGTTTGGTATCAAACGCCTCGTTGAATAAAGAGCGTTTACGATTGACCAAATCATTGACTTCCTGTGATAAGGGAAAGTATTCCTTTATTTTTTGATACGTATTTTTAGTTGAGAATCCTGTAAATGAAGTATACATCTCTTCTGGAACCTCAATTCCCAATTCACTAAAGTGTTGGTAATACGCATAACGGTGTACAGGCTCTGTATCCACAATTACCCCATCCATATCAAAAATAACTGTACGTAACATATCTTCTATTTTTGTGCAAAGGTAAGCGGTTTTTTGCTAGGCAGACTAGTCCATAAATCGTGTTTTATTGTGGTACAATCAAATTACCGTTATTTTTTTGTATTTCCCTCGACTCTTTTTAGTATTTTTACGTTTACACCTTACCAAAAATAAACACCGCATCCCCTTGTCAGCCGCTGAAGAAGAACAATTCGTGCAACAACTGCAAAATGCCACTACCAAAGAGGCTGCTTTTCGCGATCTTGTTGCTCAAAACAAGGTCAAGCTCTACTATCACATTCGCTCCCTTGTTTTGGATCACGATGACACCGATGATATTCTACAGGAAACCTTTATCAAAGCTTACGAAAATATAGCTGGTTTCAAAGGAAATAGCAAGCTTTCTTCTTGGTTGTACCGCATTGCCACCAATCAAGCCTTGGATTTTTTAAAACAAAAAAGCAAGTTGCAAAAAATTACCTCAGAAGAATACAACCAGCAAAAAGTAGATGAATTGGAAGCTGACCCTTTTTTCAATGGCGATCAGGCAAGCATTTTATTGCACCAAGCCATTGCTACGCTACCCGAAAAACAACAATTGGTGTTTAAAATGCGCTATTTTCAGGAACTCGATTACAACAGTATCTCAGCCATTCTCGATACTTCTGTAGGAGCATTAAAAGCCTCTTATCACCATGCAGTAAAAAAAATAGAAATTTTTTTACAAGCCCATTAAACCTTTGTACTAAAAATCAGTCTAAATAGTAGAAGTATATAAAAATGATAACGAACCACAATGCTCACGACAATAGAAAAGACGGTTTCAAGCTCCCAGAAGGGTACTTGGAATCTTTTGATCAACGTCTTTTTGAGCGAATCAAAGAGAAGGAAAATCAAAAGCCAAGCCGTCTTATCTCGTTTACTCCACGCTATTTTATTGCTATCGCTGCCACCTTAACTCTTTTGGTGGGACTGGGTCTTTTTATCAAAACGCAACTGACTTCCTCTATAAGCAATGAAGCTCTGGAAACGTATTTAGAATACAACCCTTCCTATACGTTGTCCAATGAATTTATTCAAGCTTTTGACGAAGGTGACATCAAAGAACTTGAACAGGCTATTCAAATTAATCAAAATGAGATTAATGAATATGTTCAAACGAATATTGATCTTGATTACTACTTAAATTATTAATTATATTATGAAAAGATTTCTATTGTTATTTATCCTATTAAGCTTTTCGTCTCTCAGTTATGCACAGCATCACTCTTCGGATCAAATAAAATCATTAAAAATTGCCCATATTTCTTCTGTTTTAAATCTAACTAGTGAGGAAGCAGAAAAATTTTGGCCGATTTACAATACGTACGACAATAAACTAACCAAATTAAGACACTCAGAGGTTATCCATTACATCAAATCCAATGAGACGCAAGATCTTGAAAAACTCACAGAAAAACAAGCCACGGAAAAAGTGCTTGCGTTAGAAACATTTGAAGAAGAATACTGTTCCCTTCGAAGCCAGTTTATTACGGATTGTAAAAAGATCTTATCGAACAAAAAAATCCTCTTATTGAGAAAAGCAGAAGATGATTTTAATCGAAAATTACTCAAAAAGTACAAAGACAAAAAATAAGCTATGAATAAAAAATAGCAAAATCTACCAAACCTAGCCTACAAAAGACCTATATTTGTAGGCTATTTTATTTATTTATATAATGAGATTACACAGAAACTTAGTTTTTACCGTTATTGACTCTATCTTATTAATTTTCAACGAAGGGGAATACGCTGACAAAGTAGTTGCGCGTGCCTTGAAAAAAGACAAGCGTTGGGGAAGTGCAGACCGAAAATTCGTTGCAGAAACAATATACGAAATTGTACGTTGGAAGAGATTATACACCGAAATCGCAGAGGTAAAGGAACCTTATACGCGCGATGATGCTTGGCGTATTTTTACGGTTTGGGCTGTATTAAGAGGATATAATTTACCGGATTGGAAGTATTTTGAAAATGCTCCACTTCGCAGAATCAAAGGTAGATTTGACGAACTAAGTAAAATCAGAAAATTCAAAGAAGCTATTCCGGATTGGATGGATGAATTAGGTGTAAAAGAATTGGGTGAAGAACTTTGGTCTAAAGAAATTGCGGCTCAAAATCAACAAGCTCAAGTTATTTTACGCGTGAATACATTGAAAACAACACGCAAGAAATTGCATGCTATCTTAATGGATTTAGACATTGAGACTATTCAACCTGAAGAGTATCCTGATGCTTTAATTCTAAAAGAAAGAGCAAATGTCTTTTTGACTGACGCATTTAAAGAAGGATTATTTGAGGTTCAAGATGCTTCTTCTCAACTAGTAGCTCCTTTCTTGGGAATACAACCAGGCATGCGCGTGGTAGATACCTGTGCAGGTGCTGGAGGAAAAACGCTTCACATGGCTTCGTTAATGGAAAACAAAGGGCAAATTATTGCGATGGACATTTACGAAAGCAAACAAAAACAGCTAAAAATCAGAGCCAAAAGAAATGGGGCTTTCAATATTGAATACCGCATTATTGAGGGAACGAAAACCATTAAAAAACTACACGAAAAAGCCGATCGCGTTCTGATTGATGCTCCTTGTAGTGGTTTAGGGGTAATCAAGCGTAACCCAGATACTAAATGGAAATTGCAACCTGAATTTGTTGAGGAAATCAAAAAAGTACAGCAACAAATCCTACAAGACTACTCGAAAATAGTCAAAGTAGGTGGAAATATCGTTTATGCTACTTGTTCCATTTTGCCTTCTGAAAATGAAAAGCAAATTGAAAAATTCCTAGCTTCTGAACAAGGCCAAGGATTCAAATTTATTAAAGACCACAAAGTATTGGCACACCAAACAGGTTTTGATGGGTTCTATATGGCCTTATTGGAACGAATCAAATAAATTGAGAATTAAACTAGTACAACTATGAGAAAGTATATCCTCTTTATTGGGTTTGCCTCTTTACTCTTGGGATGTGGGTGTTCGCCAAATTCAGCACAATCTATTTCTGATATTGATCCAGGTACAACAGATCCAGGTACAACAGATCCAGATCCACAACCCAACGTAATCTATCACCTACCGGAAACAGTAGCAGCTTACTATGCAACTATTGATTTTCAAAAAGAAAGTGCGGATTTACAAGCAGATCTAGGAAAGTTAACCACGGTTAAACACAGCCATCGTTTGACCTACAATGGCTTATGGGACGTACTAAAGGTTACGGATTTAACACCTGCCAAAAATGAGGTGTATCTGTTATATGGTCACCAAGGTGTACTCAAAGGAGAAAAAGCGTATGCTAGAGGTAAAAATCAACATGGTGGACGCAATAACGAATGGAATAGAGAACATACCTATGCGAGATCACTAGGTACACCAAACTTAAAAAACTCGAGTTCAGGTGCTAATGAAGATGCGCATCATATTCGACCAGCAGATGTGCAATGGAATGCACAACGAGGAAATAAAAAATTTGCAGCAGGTACTGGCGTATCAGGAGACGTTGCAAATGGATGGTACCCTGGTGATGAGTGGAAAGGTGATGTAGCTCGTATGATGTTGTATATGTACTTGCGCTACCCGACCCAATGCTTACCTACCAATGTAGCCGTGGGTCAAACCAATAGCCGTGATAAAAACATGATCAACCTACTCTTGCAATGGAATGCGGAAGATCCTGTTTCAGCCATTGAAATTCAACGCAATGAGTATTTGAGCAAACCTGAAATTCAAGGGAATCGAAACCCGTTTATCGATAATCCACACCTAGCGACCAAGCTGTGGGGTGGTCCTGAAGCAGAGAATAAATGGTGATGGGAAATGAGAAATGAGAAATGAGAAATGAGTAGATTTCTCTGGATATAATAAGAGAGGGTTTGCAATTGCAAGCCCTCTCTTGTTATAAGTGTTCGTTGCTCGGTGTTCGTTGTTCGGTGTTCGTTGCTCGTTGCTCGTTGTTCGTTGTTCGTTGTTCGTTGCTCGGTGTTCATTGCTCATTGTTCATTGCTCATTGTTCATTGTTCATTGCTCGTTGTTCATTGCTCGGTGCTCATTGTTCGTTGTTCGTTGCTCGTTACTCGTTGCTCGTTGCTCGTTGTTCGTTGCTCGTTGTTCGTTGCTCGTTGTTCGTTGCTCGTTGCTCGTTGCTCGTTGTTCGTTGCTCATTGCTCGTTGCTCGGTGTTCATTGCTCATTGTTCATTGCTCGTTGTTCGTTGCTCGGTGCTCGTTGCTCGTTGCTCGTTGTTCGTTGCTCGTTGCTCGTTCCCCACTTACCACTTTCCCTTCTCCACTTTCCCTTCTCCACTTTCCCTTCTCCACTTACCCTTCTCCACTCACCACTCACCACTTACCACTCACCTTTCCCCATTCACCTTTTTCTTTTCAAACATCAATTCCTTCACCTTTTCTTTGTCTTCTTTTTCTTTGGACAAGTCAAACATGGTTCCAAAAACGCGATCCCAAAACGTATTGCTAACACCAAAACCCAATTCTTCATTTTTATAATGGTGCAAATGGTGATTTCGCCAAAGGGGTTTCATAAATTTAAAGGGGGGTGCAAAAGCGTGAATCGCATAATGCATAGAAGCATAAAGCAGATAACCAATGATAAATCCAGGATAAAAACCGAAAGTATAGCGCCCCAAGAGCAGATACTGCAAACCAAACAAAAGGGAGGCTAAGATAATACTCGGTACTGGAGGCATAAACAAACGCTGTCTATCGCGTGGAAAATGGTGGTGATTGCCGTGCATAATATAGGCAAAACGCTGTAGATTGTGCTTCTCGCTAATCAGGTGAAACAGATAACGATGGGCTAAATATTCAAAAAACGTCCAGAACAACATACCACCCAAAAAGAGTAAGATGAGGTGCTGAACGCTTAAATCATAATCGGTATACCCTACATAAACCACATAAGACAAGAGGGGAATATACATCCCCCAGATTACTGCGGGGTGCCCTTTTGTCAACATTTCTAAATAGGGATTTTCAAATAGTCTCGCTTGTCCTTTGTTGTTTATTTTATCAAATTTCATATTTCTTAACTACTTTTCTAGCTAAGATAAAAAAATTTACCACTTTAACACAACACTTCCCCAAGTAAAACCACTTCCAAAAGCAGCTAAAACCACTAAATCTCCTTTTTTAATCTTGCCTTCTTCCCAAGCTTCCGTTAGGGCAATAGGCACAGATGCCGCTGTTGTATTGCCGTATTTTTGGATATTGTTGTGTACCTGATCGTCCGATAATCCAAATTTTTGTTGGATAAATTGAGAAATTCTCAAATTCGCTTGATGTGGAATCAACATATCAATATCGGATACCTGTAGCTTATTTGCTTCTAGTCCTTCTAAGATTACTTCACTAAATCGAACCACAGCATTTTTGAAGACGAATTGTCCATTCATATACGGCATATAGCTCAAATCATCGGGATTGTTGTCTTTCAAGATATCAGACACCCATCGTCCTCCCATACCTGGTGCAAGTAAAGCCAATTCTTCTGCATGTTCTCCTTGAGAGTGAATGTGGGTAGATAAAATACCTGATTCGTCCTCAGATCGCGTTAAAATCGCTGCTCCTGCTCCATCTCC
>JASLHL010000197.1 GCA_030152225.1 Flavobacterium sp.
TAGAAGAAGCCTATTATCTTATCCATCACAAAAAAGAAAAACCAAGTGATTTTTATTTAGATCTGGGGTTTGAAAATTTATCTCATTTCTACACCGCATTCAAAAAGAAATATGGCGTTACACCCAGTCAAAGTTTATTACTAATAAAATGAATATAGAACAAAAACTCCAAGAAGCTGATGACCGATTAGCCATTAGAAATCTAATCGATCAATATGCCTTTTGTGCGGATACAAGAGATGCTACAGGTCAAATGAATCTTTTTACTGAAGACACTACCTTTGAAGTTTATTATGATCCTAAATCGGGTATCCCTTCCGAAATAGTGCAAGATAAAGTAAACCTATTTCCTGTATTTGACCACTTAAATGTCTATCAGCGTACAATGCATTTCAATGGACAGAATTACCTAACCTTAGAAGGAACAACTGCCACGGGAATCACCTATTGTATGGCGCACCATCTCACTCAAGAAGAGGGTAAACAGAAATTGATGATTGCTGCTATTCGCTATCAAGATAAATTTGTCAAACTTCAAGAACGATGGCTTTTTGCAGAACGCAAATTGTTCGTTGATTGGATTACAAACCAATAAAACAAGAGAGGTATTCAGAATATTTAGAATACCTCTCTTGTTTTATTGGCCCACATTGTAGTGAAAAATAAATGACTTATCTCCTATTCTTTTCTTGTAATAAAAAACACATTAAACCCAAAAAATTGAGCCATACAACAACTCATCTTTGAGCTTTCTGACAAGTAAATTCCCTAAAATGCAAAGGATATTTGTATACTAAAAATTATACAAATGAAAGCAATTAATACAATGTACATTAATGGTGAATTTGTCACGCCACATGGTACAAGTACGTTAGACTTATTTAGTCCTGTTACCAATCAAAAAATAGCGGAAGTCACCCTGGGTGATGAAATAGATACTAAACAAGCCATATCCGCTGCTAAAGAAGCCTTTAAAACCTTTTCTAAGTCTACGGTAGAAGAGCGCATTACTTACCTTGAAAACATAAGAAATGCCATTGAAAAAAGAAAAGAAGCATTGATCGATGTCATGATTGAAGAATATGGTGGAGTGCGTCAATTCAGCGCTATGACCATTGAGTTTGCCATCAATGACTTCACTACGATGATCGACCTATTAAAGGAATATCAATTTGAACAAGTGGTTGGAAAATCCAAAGTAGTACTCCAACCAGTAGGCGTTGTTGGAATTATCATTCCGTGGAATATGAGTAATGGATTTATTGGAACCAAGCTTTCAACGGCACTAGCTGCTGGATGTACAGTTGTTGTAAAACCAAGTGAAATGAGTGCACAACAAACGCAAATTATGGCAGCATGTTTTCATGAAGCCAACTTGCCTAAAGGGGTCGTTAATTTCATCCATGGTCTTGGCGACGTAGTGGGAGCAGAAATAACAAGAAATCCAGATATCCAGAAAATCTCTTTTACAGGTTCTACGAATGTAGGGAAAATTATTGCAAAAGGAGCAGTGGATACCATGAAACGCGTAACGCTAGAATTAGGAGGTAAATCGCCCAATATTATCCTTTATGACGCGGATTTACAAACCGCTATTCCCACAGCTATTATGGCTGCTTTCTTAAATAGTGGGCAAGCTTGTGCAGCAGCTACTCGCCTACTTGTGCCTATAGAAAAATTAAATGAGATAAATACCATCGCCAAGAACTTTGCGGCAAGTTTAAAAGTAGGCGATCCCAATGATCATGATACTGCCATTGGTCCTATGGTCAGCCAAAAACAATACGAACGCGTTATTGACTATATCCAAATAGGACAACAAGAAGGAGCTACGTTATTAACTGGTGGAACGCAAAAACCACAGGGATTAGAAGCTGGAAACTTTGTAGCGGCAACGATATTCACTAATGTAAATAACAAGATGCGCATTGCACGTGAAGAAATCTTCGGTCCCGTTCTATCTATTATCCCTTACCAAACCGAACAAGAGGCTATTGATATTGCAAATGACACAGACTATGGGTTGGCTGCTTATGTTAGTGCTACAGATATAGCCCGAGCAAAAAAGGTAGCTTCACAATTAGATGCAGGTAGGGTATGTATTAACGGCTTATCTCATGATGCAAAAGCCCCTTTCGGCGGATTTAAGCAGTCTGGAATAGGACGCGAATATGGAGTATATGGGTTATCGGCTTATTTGGAACCTAAGGCGATATTAGAATAATATGTATTTTGGATACACAAAACTGCAATTAGGAAACAGTAACGTTGTAAAATAAACGCACCTTTGTATGGTAATAATCAAAAAAATAAACCCATGCAAAAAACAATATTAATCACAGGTGCTTCTTCCGGAATTGGAAAAGCTACTTCGCTCTATTTTGCTCAACATGGATGGAATGTAATTGCAACCATGCGCAATCCTGAAAGAGAAACAGAACTTATTCAACACCCCAATATTTTAGTTACCGCTTTAGAAGTAACGCAACCCGAATCAATTGTAGCGGCTATAGAAAAAGGAATCGAGCGATTTGGTCAAATCGATGCTTTGCTAAATAATGCTGGATATGGTCAGCAAGGGCTATTTGAAGCCATAACTGCCGAGCAAATTCAACAACAATTCGATGTCAATGTTTTTGGACTAATGAATGTAACAAGAGCGCTCCTACCTTATTTGCGAAAACAAAAAACAGAAAGCGTAATTGTAAACATCACTTCTGGCGTTGGTAAAATTCCCTTTCCGCTAACCAGTGTCTATACAGCTTCAAAATTCGCTATTGAAGGCTTTATAGAAGCGTTGGCTTATGAGTTAGATTCACAGCACATCAAAGTAAAAATTATCGAACCTGGCTATGTGCAAACCAGTTTTCACGAAAGAGCAGCAACTGAATTTGCAACAGATGCTACCTTATCAGATTACACCGACTTTTTAACCCAAACAACAGAATTATTAGGCAATCTATCTTCAGCAGAGGCATTTACCCCTCAAGATGTAGCAGCTACAATCTTCCGATCAGTTACTGATGGTACTCATCAATTGCGCTATGTTGCTGGAAGTGATATTGAGCAAATGATTGAAATGAGAAAAGAAAAAAGTGAACAAGAATATGTCGATTTCTTGCGTGGACTATTTGCTCCTAAAGGATTTGACAACAAAAAAGAATTTTAAAAAGAATACTTATGACTAAAACAATATTGATCACAGGAGCGTCTAAGGGAATTGGAAAAACAACGGCCCTATTATTTGCAGCTAAAGGTTGGAATATAATTGCAGCAATGAGAAATCCTCAAGAAGAAACAGAACTAACAGCCTTAGAAAATGTTCTCGTTACCCAATTAGAACTACGCGATGTGGCAAGCATCCAACAGACATTACACAAGGGTATTGCGCGTTTTGGTAAAATAGATGCCTTAGTAAACAATGCAGCTTATGGACAATATGGTCTTTTTGAGGCGCAAACCCCTGAACAAATCGCCGAGCAATTTGAAGTAAATGTATTAGGGACATTAAACGTAATTCGCGAAATATTACCCCATTTTCGCGATCATAAAGGGGGAATGATTATCAATGTAAGCTCAGGTGGTGGACGCGTAGGGATTCCGATGATTTCTTCTTATGGCGCTTCAAAATTTGCTTTAGAGGGTTGGACAGAATCTGTATCTTATGAATTAGCCTCTCAAAACATCATTATTAAATTAATTGAGCCAGGTGGTGTAGAAACTCCTTTTCACGATACAGCGGCTAAAAACTTTGCCGCAAACCCAGCACTAAAATCGTATGAAGCATTCACCACTGCTTTTGCCAAGCAATTCGAGGGAATGCACGATGGTATTGCTACAGCGCAACAAGTAGCAGATGAAATCTACACAGCAACCACAGATGGAACCAACCAATTGAGATACTTAGTTGGAACAGATGTAAAAGCTTGGGTAGATTTAAGAACGAGTCATTCAGATGCAGATTACATCGCCAAGATGAGAGCCCTTTTTAATTTCTAATTAATTTTAAAAACGATGAAATCAATATTTATTACAGGCGCTTCTTCAGGATTGGGAAAAGCCACAGCAAAATTATTTGCTGCTAAGGGATGGAATGTCATTGCTACTATGCGAAATCCAGAAAAAGAAACAGAATTAATAGATTTAGCTAATGTGACCTTGCTTCCGCTAGATGTAACCGATGAAGAACAAATCAAATCTACGGTTCAAAAAGCCCTTGAAATTCACGATATTGACGTGGTATTTAACAATGCAGGTTATGGATTAATTGGCCCTTTAGAAGGCTATAGTAATGCCCAAATAGAGCGTCAACTTACCACTAATTTCTTAGGAGTAGTACGTGTAACGCAGGCTTTTATTCCACACTTTAGAGCGAAAAAAGCAGGGTTATTTCTTACAACGACTTCGATTGGTGGACTTGTATCTATGCCTTTGGATTCGATTTATCACGCAACAAAATGGGCCTTAGAAGGGTGGTCTGAAAGTATGTCTTTTGAATTGGGGTTACACAATATTAAGATCAAAACCATTGCCCCTGGTGGAATTATTACTGACTTTGGTGGGCGTTCTATCGAAGTAGTTGAACACCAAAGCTATGCAGGAGCTGTAGATCAGTTAATGGGGATGTTCAATATAGACAACTTCTCTACTGCCGAGCAAATAGCAGATGTGGTATATGAAGCCGCTACAGATGGCAAAGACCAATTGCGTTATGTAGCGGGTGCAGATGCTAAAGCGCTATATAAAAGACGTTTAGAAATTGGACAAGATGCTATGCACCAAGAATTTAAAAAGAATATTTTTGGTTAATATCAACTAAAATAGGAAATGCAATTCCGTTGATTTATGTAACTTTATAAAAGAATAACAAAAGATGAAAAACATAAGCTCTATTTCCGAATTTCACAAATTGCTCGATTTACCTGCTCCCCTACATCCTTTAATTAGTTTGGTGGATGTTACGCAAATGCACATTACCGAAAATGACATTTGGAAAAAATTCACACTCGACTTTTACAGCCTATCGCTCAAGCGCAATGTAACAGCTAAGGTAAAATACGGCCAGCAGTACTATGATTTTGATAAAGGAACGATGAATTTTTTAGCGCCAAAACAAATTCAGTCTTTGGAAGTTGACGAAGTGAACGAGATCTCACAAAACTGTGGTTTGGGTTATATGCTGATGATTCATCCTGATTTCTTGTACAATCATCCTTTGGGAGCTCAAATTAAAAGTTATGGTTTCTTTTCCTATTCTTTGAATGAGGCATTGCATCTTTCAGAAAAAGAAGAAGCGAATATTATTGAAATCTTTCAAAAAATTGAACAAGAATATCAGTTTATTGATCGACACACACAAGATATTATTCTCTCGCAACTAGATTTATTACTCAATTACAGCAACCGTTTTTATGAGCGTCAGTTTATTACTCGAAAAGCAGTAAATAATGATTTGTTAGTCAAAACAGAACAATTTTTAACGGATTATTTTGACAAAGAAGAGACACTTCAAAAAGGCGTTCCTACGGTGGAGTTCTTAGCCAATCAACTCAATTTATCTCCTCACTATCTGAGTGATATGTTGCGCTCTTTAACAGGACAAAGTGCAAAACAACACATACACAATAAGTTAATCGATCAAGCTAAGATCTATTTATCTACGAGTACCTTATCCGTAGCAGAAATAGCCTATAACTTAGGGTTTGAATACCCACAATCCTTTAACAAGTTATTTAAAAAGAAGACGAATATGTCGCCACTGGAGTTTCGAGCGAATTTCAATTAAGCTGTTAAGCTATTTAATTAGGAAGTAAAATAAAAAAGCCGAGGTCAAAAAACCTCGGCTCTATAAACAAATCAATACAACTTATTATGTTCTGATTGCGTTTAATAGGCTTTCGCGAACAATACTTTCAACTTTGTTTGTTTACCTGTAAAAATACAAGTTCCTACTTCTTCAACTGAGTCAAGTGGGACACAGCGAATCGTTGCTTTTGTTTCCTCTTTCACTCTTTTTTCTGTTTCAACTGTACCATCCCAAAAACAAGAAATAAAACCTCCTTTATTTTCAAGTACCTGTTTAAACTCTTGCATGGTAGTTACTTCAGTAATATGATTATCTCTAAAATCAAGGGCTTTTTGAAATATTCTCTCCTGCATATTACTCAATTCACTTTGAACAAATGCACTAAGTTCTTCGCGTTTGACCACAAGTTTAGTGCCTGTATCACGGCAAACTACTTCTACAGAATTGCTTTGCATATCTCTAGCTCCTATACTGATTCGAAGGGGCACTCCTTTTGTTTCCCAATCTGCAAATTTGAATCCTGGTCTATGGTTATCTCGTTTGTCATACTTACACGAAATTCCTTGTTGAATAAATTCTTTCTCAATGAGATGAACATAAGCATCAATCGCAAAAGTTTCTTCCTGCGATTTAGAAATCGGTATAAGAACCACCTGAATAGGTGCTAATTTTGGAGGTAAAACAAGTCCTTTACTATCGGAGTGAACCATAACTAAAGCGCCTATTAAACGACTAGACACAGCCCAATGTAAATCTTCAGCAAAAAGTGGACATCTAAGGACTAAAAACTAAGATAGTGTTTTCAAAAAAATGTAACTTTATATTATGGGAACACCAAAGAAAAAAACAGCAGAAGCTTTTGTGAAAGACATTCGCAATAATACAC
>JASLHL010000224.1 GCA_030152225.1 Flavobacterium sp.
CTTACACAGCCTAAATAGGTCAAACAGCCAACAAACAGCCAACAAACAGCCAAGGAGGAACAAACAACGCGAGCCACAATTTTTAGCCGATGAGCCAAAACACAGTAAAATAAGGAGTAGAAAGGGAAAGAATTTCAATGACAAACTCCCTAAACAATAGCGGAATACGCAAAAAAACAGGGCGGGAATAAAATTAATTTAACTTTTTTATTTGCTAAACTATTAAAAAGCTTATTTTTGTCCTACAATTAATAATACCCAAAATTTAATACTGTGGAAAACGCAAATGCAATTAAACTAATTAAGTTAATACAATCTGATTTAGTTACAAATGGTCTTGTCGTGGATCAAATCGTTCCAAACCTTAAGAAATTAAGAGAATACGCTTTACTAGAAGAGGTACCTACCTTAGTAAAAGCAATTAGACTAACGTATGAGCACATTGAAAATAATACTGGTTTTTTCATTGCTATTCCTAATGATGAGCCGATAGACGAAGAAGACGTTGTTGAAAACGATGCGGTTGTCGCTCAAAATGATATTGAAAGCTTACAATACCTATTGTCGCTTTTTAAAGATCCAACGAACAAGCACAATCTAGCTGATTTAAAAGAATATAATGCTAAGCTTTTAGCATAACCGAAAAGGTCTAGTTTTACTAGGCCTTTTTTTTATGAAATATTTAGCATTAATATCCGGCTAAATATTTGAATTAATCGGCATTAACCCTATTTTAGCCCCTATAATTTTAAGACGCTATATTATGGTTAATCTATTTAGGATTACAGCCTTCTTAGAAGGGGTTTCTCTTCTGCTACTATTGTTCATTGCAATGCCATTAAAATACATCTGGGACAGCCCTTATATGGTGCAAAAAGTTGGTATGGCACACGGTATTTTATTCATTGCCTATATTGTTTTCGCTTTTTTAATCAAAAATGAGTTAAAATGGTCTAACAAAACCCTGTTTTTTGTGTGTATTGCCTCAATAATCCCATTTGGAACCTTCGTCATGGAGAAAAAATTAAAAAGAGAAATTAGCTAATATACTATCCAAAATATAAATTATTTTCAATTCAAGCGATAAAAAACAGCATTTACGCAATGAAAATCAACTTAAAATTGATTTTACACAATCTGACGCGATTTGAAAAAATTGTATTTTTTTTATAAAAAATGTATATTTAAAAACTTTATAGTATATTTGCCTCGTAAACGAAACAATAATAGCTATTACGATAGCTGACAAGTGAAAGTAAAAATTAAATTATGAAAAAAATCACATTATCTTTATTAGCACTTACAGTAGGTCTTTGTGCTAATGCTCAAGACAAGCCATATAATAAGTGGTCAGTTGATTTGAACGCAGGTTTTGCAAAACCAGCAAGAACATTAAGTCCAGGGTACAATGCTGAGACTTTCAAAAACTTACATTTAGACGGAGGTGTTAGATATAGCATCAACAATAAATTTGGTGTTAAAGCTTCATTCGGTTTTGATCAATTAGATAACTGGACAAACAGTAATTTAAATGCTAAAGCTGATTACTACAGAGTAAGTTTAGAAGGAGTAGTTAACTTAGGAAGAATCCTAAACTTCGAAAACTGGACTAAAACTTTTGGATTACAAGCTCACGCGGGTGGAGGATATTCTTGGTTAAACGGGAATCAATTCTCTAGCAATGACAAAATGGGTCATTTAATGGCTGGTTTAACAGGTCAAGTTAGAGTTCACTCTAGAGTAGCTTTAAACGCTGACTTTACAGTAATTCAAAATACACAACAAGATAGAAACTGGGATGGTGTTACTGCAACAAACCGTTCTGTATTCCAAGGAACTATGTTCAATGCTACAGTAGGTGTATCGATCTACTTAGGTAAAAACGGACAACACGCAGACTGGTATTCTCAAGAATCTCAATCGAACTACGAAATCAACGCTTTAGCTAACAGAATCGACAATATCGAAGCAATGTTAGTTGACTCTGATAACGATGGTGTAGCAGATTACTTAGATTTAGAACCAAATACGCCAGCTGGTGCTTTAGTTGATTCAAGAGGTAGAAATATCGACAAAAACAACAACGGTATCGCTGACAATATCGAAGCTTATTTCCAAGAAAAATACGGAAATACTACGAACATGACTGCTGATGACGCTGCAATGGTTAAAGAATTAATCAACAAAGGTTACGTAGCTGTTAATTTTGATTTCGATAAAGTTCAACCTACTACTTTAGAAGGTATTAACTTCATCATTTCTTACATGAAAAACAACCCTTCAGCTTCTTTAGAAGTTAGCGGATATGCTGATTCAACTGGAAACAAAGACTATAACCAAAAATTATCTACAAGACGTGCAAACGCTGTAAAAGATCTATTGGTTAAAGCTGGAGTTCCTGCTGGAAAAGTTACAGCTAAAGGAAACGGTATCGATGGTACTCAAGCTAAAAACGTTGCTAGAAGAGTAATCTTCAAAGTAAACTAATTAGTACTTAATTAATAGTAAAAAGCACAAGCCTAAAGCTTGTGCTTTTTTTTGTTTAAATGTGTACCTTTGCAGTTAAATACGTAGTTATGAAATTTGATTTAAAATCTGATTATAGTCCCACCGGAGATCAGCCCGAGGCAATCGCCCAACTGACCCGCGGGATTCTAGATGATCAGCAATATCAAACGCTCGTTGGTGTAACAGGATCTGGTAAAACATTTAGTGTTGCCAATGTTATCAAAGAAGTACAAAGACCTACCCTCGTTTTGGCTCATAACAAAACTTTGGCTGCTCAATTGTACTCTGAATTTAAAAGCTTTTTCCCCGACAATGCCGTTGAGTATTTTGTCTCTTATTACGACTACTACCAACCCGAAGCTTTTATTCCCGTTACGGGACAATACATCGAAAAAGACTTATCAATTAATGACGAACTAGAAAAGCTGCGTTTAAGCACTACGTCTACCCTACTCTCTGGGCGTCGAGATGTCTTAGTTGTCGCTTCCGTTTCTTGTCTATACGGTATTGGAAATCCCGTTGAATTTCAAAAGAACGTGATTTCAATCGAACTAGACCAAGAAATTAGTCGAACACAGCTATTGCATCGCCTTGTTCAAAGTTTATATGCGCGAACAGAAGCCGATTTTTTACCGGGCTATTTTAGAATTAAAGGTGATACCATAGAAGTATTTCCCAGCTATGCCGATCACCCGTATCGCATTCACTTCTTTGGCGATGAAATTGAAGCCATAGAAGTCTTTGATGTGACAACCGCACAAGTCATTGAAAAATTTACCCGATTAAATATTTACCCCGCCAATATGTTCGTTACTTCGCCTGACGTATTAAACAATGCTATTTGGGAAATACAACAGGATTTGGAGAAACAAGTCACCTACTTCAAAGAAATAGGCAAACACCTAGAAGCAAAGCGATTAGAAGAACGAACGAATTTCGACTTAGAAATGATGAAGGAATTAGGCTATTGTTCGGGAATTGAAAATTACTCCCGCTATTTAGATGGCAGAGCTCCAGGTACACGTCCTTTCTGTTTATTGGATTACTTTCCCGATGATTACTTGATGGTGGTTGATGAAAGTCACGTGACTATTTCTCAAGTACACGCTATGTATGGCGGTGACCGCTCAAGAAAAGAAAATCTCGTAGAATACGGCTTTCGATTACCCGCTGCACTAGACAACAGACCCTTGAAATTTGAAGAGTTTGAAAGTATGCAAAATCAGGTAATCTATGTATCTGCTACACCTGCAGACTATGAGCTGCAAAAAAGTGAAGGGATTATCGTTGAACAGCTAATACGTCCAACGGGATTATTAGACCCCATCATCGAAGTGCGTCCAACAGAAAATCAAATTGACGATTTAATTGAAGAAATTCAGCAACGCGTGGACGTTGATGAACGTATTTTAGTTACCACGCTAACCAAACGCATGGCTGAAGAGCTTGCGAAGTACTTTGCCAAAATGGGCATTCGCTGTCGTTATATTCACTCGGACATCGACACTATTGAACGTGTGGAAATTATGCAAGACCTAAGAAAAGGCTTATTTGATGTACTTATTGGGGTCAACCTACTTCGAGAAGGATTAGACTTACCAGAAGTATCCCTTGTCGCTATTTTAGACGCAGATAAAGAAGGTTTCTTACGCAGCCATCGATCGCTAACCCAAACCGTAGGTAGAGCGGCTAGGAACGTCAATGGGAAGGCCATTATGTATGGCGATAAAATTACAGCCAGCATGCAAAAAACCATAGACGAGACTGAATACAGACGCAGCAAACAAATGCTGTACAACACCCAACACAACATTACACCAAAAGGGCTCAATAAAAAAATCAGCAGTGAATTAGTCAAGCCTTCCTATGATGAATTGCTGGGTGAACAGGTGAAAAAAGTAGCAGAAGAACAGATCAAATACCATTCGAAAGAAGAAATTCAAAAGCTAATCAACACCAAACGCAAAGAAATGGAAAAAGCAGCAATGGATTTAAACTTTATGTTAGCTGCTCAATTACGAGATGAAATAAAAGTATTAAAAGATAAAATATAAGTACCTACAAATGACAAATAACGATATTTTAAAGAAGCTTAGAGTTGCCCTACAACTTAGAGATGAGCAAATAGTTGAAATTCTAGAATTGGTTGATTTTAGAGTTTCTAAAGGAGAATTAGGAAACTTCTTTAGAAATGAAGATCACCCAAAATACATGGAATGTGGGGATCAGATTCTAAGAAACTTTTTGAATGGATTGGTAATTTACCTCAGAGGAACAAAAGAAGATCCTAAAAATCCAATGGATGTGTTACAACAAAACAAAGAGAATATTGTTAAAAAGGTAAAAACTGATCGTCCTGAACCTGCAAAACCAACGAGTAGCAAGCCCAAAAGCAGTACAACGGGAGGTAAAAAACCATTTGCTAAATCAGATAAGCCAAAAAATCCGCTAGGTAACATTAAGTTCAATAACGGTAAGAAGAAATAAGTAAGGAGATGAGAAAAGAGAGATGAGAAAAGAGAGATGAGTAGATCGAACCGGCTCACAATACACGACAAAAAAAGGAATGAGTTTGATACACTCATT
>JASLHL010000228.1 GCA_030152225.1 Flavobacterium sp.
TACACCTATATCTTCTTTGGTGATCCCTAATTTTTTTTCAACCGCCAATTCGATTGGAAGCCCATGTGTATCCCATCCGCCTTTGCGTTTGACTTGAAATCCTTTCAAGGTTTTGTAACGACAAAAAATATCCTTAATGGATCGTGCCATCACGTGGTGTATGCCTGGCATTCCATTTGCTGAAGGCGGACCTTCATAAAACGTATATGGTTTGCTTTCAGGTCTATTGCTGATACTTTTCTCAAAAATGTTTTCCTGTTCCCAACGGGTCAATATTTCTTTACCTATATCGGGTAAATTAAGCTGCTTATATTCCTTGTACATCAGTATCTTGTATTCTATTATAAAGGTTGCTAAGATAATTAATAATGCTGAAAGGTAAAAGGGTAATTATGGAGAAAATATGCCTATTTACCTACTGTATAACAAAAAACAGCCACTTTATACGGAACAAAGTGGCTGTTTTGATGCTTTTACGATTTGTTTCTAGGCGGAGAAAGAACTCCCACAGCCACAAGTGCTCGTCGCATTGGGATTATTAAAGGTAAAACCTCTAGCATCTAAGCCATTTTTAAAGTCAATTTCCATCCCTGCTAGGTAAAGACCATGAGCCTTATTCATGAAAATTCGAATATCTCCAATATAATATTCTGTATCTCCTTCTTGTCTTTGATCAAATCCTAATATATAGTTCATTCCAGAACAACCTCCACCCTCGACACCTACACGCAATCCAAATTGATCGGAAATCTCTTGCTGATCTTTCAATTTTTTCAACTCCTTTATCGCACCTTCTGTTAACGTTAATGGAGCCTTTGCTATATTTTCCGTACTCATTTTAATATTTTTTTAAATCAACTGAAACAAAGTTACATAATTTTAAGCATTTTTGTGCGAGCATTCAATTTTTGACAATCTGTAAACACTTGACAGATAATAGCTTTTTTAAACTATGAATTATATAGAATTTTTTGGCAATCTATTTCTACTCACATTTGCCGTATTTGCAGGATTATTACTCGCCTTTATGTTGGCATGGCCTAAGATAGAGTCTTTAGTATTTCGATTAAAAATCGTACAGTCCAATAAGGACATTACGCAGGAACGTTTTAAACTAAGGATGAATGCATATGAACGCTTAACCTTGTTTTGTAGCCGCATTGAACCCAAACAACTGATGCTTAGAAATCATCAATCAAGTATCAGCATTCAACAGTTTAAACAAATACTTTTAAATGATATCGAGGTAGAATTTCAACACAACTTAACACAGCAGCTTTATGTATCCGATCAGGCCTGGCTTACTGTACAAGATTTAAAAGAAAACTGTAGAAAGTTGATCATTAATTCAGCTCAAGACATGCCTCAGGAGCACAATGTAGATGTCTATATTCAAAAAGTACTCAACATTATGCAAAGTCTAGAATCAAATCCATTTGACAACAGCTTTAAAATTTTGAAAAAAGAAATGGCATATTCCTAAAAATTCAATAAAATTCTAAGAATAACAGCATAAATGACTTAACTCTTGTCGTTTATTATCTTATATTTGCACTGGAATAAGTCAATTTAAATCACTCTATTTAATATAATAATGGAAAGAGATCAAGCCATATTTAATCTGATAGCTGACGAGCTAAAACGTCAAGAAGAAGGTATTGAATTAATCGCATCTGAAAACTTTGTTTCCAAGCAAGTAATGGAAGCTGCAGGATCAGTTTTAACAAATAAATATGCCGAAGGATTACCAGGTAAACGTTACTATGGTGGTTGTGAAGTTGTCGATCAAATCGAAACTATTGCTATTGATCGTGCAAAACAATTGTTTAATGCTAGCTGGGTAAACGTTCAACCACACTCTGGCGCTCAAGCAAATGCAGCTGTATTTTTAGCGATATTAAAACCAGGTGACAAAATTTTAGGTTTTGACTTATCTCATGGTGGTCACTTAACTCATGGTTCTCCAGCAAACTTTTCAGGTAAATTATACCAACCGTTTTTTTACGGAGTAGAGAAAGAAACAGGATTAATCGACTATAAACAACTTGAGGAAACAGCTCTTCGTGAAAAACCAAAGGTAATTATTTGTGGTGCTTCAGCCTATTCTAGAGATTGGGATTACGCACGTATTCGTGCAGTAGCGGATCAAATTGGTGCTCTTGTTGTAGCAGATATTTCGCATCCTTCGGGTTTAATTGCTAGAGGTTTGTTAAATGACCCTATGCCGCACTGTCATATCGTTACCACGACTACACACAAAACACTTCGTGGTCCTCGTGGTGGAATGATTATGGTAGGCGAAGATTTTGTAAATCCATTCGGTCTAACGAATCCTAAAGGCGAGCTACGCACCATTACTCAATTATTAGACTTAGCGGTCTTCCCTGGTACTCAAGGTGGCCCGTTAGAACATACTATCGCAGCTAAAGCAATTGCCTATGGCGAGGCTTTATCGGACGATTATATGGATTATATCGTTCAAGTAAAGAAAAATGCAGCTGTTTTAGCGCAGTTCTTTATGGAGAAACAATACGATATTATTTCTGGTGGTACAGACAATCACTTGATGTTAGTAGATTTGCG
>JASLHL010000233.1 GCA_030152225.1 Flavobacterium sp.
AAGTACTTTTAAAAATAGAAAACTATGGAAACAGAAACAAAAAAACACCTTTTTAAAGGTTTAGCCATCGCCGCTCTTACGTTAGGGTTGCTTATTTTAATTCCCATTATTGGCAATATCATTTCTGAACGCTCTGCCTTTCAATCGGAAGTCGTACAAGAGGTCTCTGAAAAATGGGGAGATTCTCAAACCCTCTACGGTCCTTTTTTACTCCTTGAGTACAAAGTTCCAATTAGGAATGAAAAAAACGAAGTTTTATTTCAACGGGAACAAGCCCTATTCTCTCCTACTACTCAAACCATTACAGGAGCAATCACCACCACTACAAAAAATAGAAGTTTGTATCAGGTCACATTATTCAACACGGATCTACTGGTAAAAGCGCAATTTGAAGAACAGGAAAAATTGATCAATTCTCTCAATCTAAAAGGCGATATTGAAATCATCAGCAAAAAAGTACTCTTCGGTATTTCGGATACCAAAGGGCTTTCTGAAGCGTTGTCTTTACAAAACAACCCCCAAAAGACTTTTGTACTCAACAATCATCCCAACTTCAAACAGATTCCATTTTTGAGTTTGGATTATACAGCAGAAGATACGACACCCACCCAGCTTACGCTACCACTCAAGTTAAAGGGATCCTCTAACTTGCAATTCATCGCTAATGCTAATACAACCAAAATTGCAATTACAAGTGATTACAACGATTTGAAGTACATCGGTAATTACCTACCCGAAGAACCGGAAAAACAACTCGATCAATCCAAAAGCACGTGGAATATCTATCAGCCCTTACCGATCAATGTGTCAAGTTTATCTGATGTTGATCTCAGTAGCTATACCTTTGGTGTTGAATTTTTAGAACTCAATAATTTTTATTCTAAAATTGATCGTTCCATCAAATATGCCCTGCTTTTTGTTGGGTTAACCTTTCTAGTTTTTTACTTTTTAGAAAACATCAAAAACCTAAAAATCAATTTAATACAATATGCTTTAATTGGTTTTGCGATCTTCTTAAACTATATTTTATTGCTTTCGTTTTCTGAATACCTCGGATTTACGCTCTCTTATTTTGCTTCTTCCTTGGCTACTATTATGTTAATCACCTCCTTTACGTGGAAAATTTCAAAAAATAAGGGTAGTACAGCCACGATATTTGGATTACTACTACTCTTGTATGGGTTGCTTTACTTTTTAATCGAACTCAAAGAAACCGCTCTTCTTGTGGGTAGTATCAGTATATTTGTTATTCTCGCTGTGCTGATGCAATTTTCGATTCGCATGACAGAAAGCAAGCCTACAAAAGAAACCGAACCTATAGCCTAATAAAAAAGAGGGTGTTCCAAAAGGTCACCCTCTATTGTATTATACAAAAGGGATCGTAAGGGGTTTGTAAAGGGTTTGTAAAGGGAAACATTGGTAAAAAGGCCTAAAACCCTTGTAAGTATTAACTATCCCCTTACAAACCCTTTACAAGTACTTTTCTTATTTACTTCAAAATATTGAATTTCAGTTTGTTATGGTTTTTTGTTTCGGAAAATAATGGAAAAGAACTCTTTTTTCCAAAAAGTGGAAGAAAACGGAAGGGGGGATTTCGGGTTATTTTCAACTTGCCTAGTTTTTTTTGCATTTGAAAAAATAGAATACAACTAAGTAGAGCTATAACAAGAGTTTGCCAGTTGAGCAAAACATCTCGTATCATCGTAATATAAACAGCAACAATCAAGACAACATTCACAAAAAAAACCTCACCTAAAATTAGATGAGGTTCTATCTTGTAACGCTTATTAGACAGCTTCTTTTTTATCTTGATTTACAGCGAAGAAAAACGGTCTTGTTCTACTGTAGTTTTATATTTTCAATTTCCTCTACGGTACGGATTAACTCAGGGCCTAATTGGCGGTATCCCTGCTCCTCAATGCGGAAATTATCTTCAATTCGAATCCCTCCAAATGTTTTATAGGTCTCCAATTTATCGTACTGGATAAAATCACTGCATTTATTTTCTGCTTGCCAGCGTTCGATTAATTCGGGAATAAAGTAGATACCTGGTTCAACAGTGAGAACATGACCTGTTTTCAACGCCTTACCCAAACGCAGGGATTTTAACCCAAACAGCTGTGTTTCTTTGGGTTGTTGGGGAGTGTAACCGACATATTGTTCCCCTAAATCTTCCATATCGTGTACATCCAATCCCATGAGATGTCCCAAGCCACATTGAAAAAACAACGTATGTGCATGGGCCTGTACGGCATCTTCTGCACGGCCTTTCATCAAGCCAAAATCGATTAATCCCTGTGAGAGGATCAACGCCGCATGTAGATGCACATCTTTAAATTTCACTCCTGCTTTCAACTGATGCTTCGCCCCCTCAAAAGCGGCCAATACAACCTGATATAAATCGCGTTGTTCTGGGGTAAATTTGGAATCCACAGGAAACGTACGCGTTAAATCGGAGGCATATCCACTAGGAGTTTCACATCCTGAATCATTCAGCAACAATTGACCCGATTGCAGCGTATTGCCTAAATAATGATTGTGCAGGATACCTCCATTCACTGTAACAATAGAAGGATAAGCGAGTCCGCAATTTTCACGAGCGGCAACCGCTTGAATTGCAGCTGCAATTTCGTACTCTTTTACCCCTGGTTTTGCCATGCGCATAGCCGTTAGGTGCATGGCATTGGAAACAGTCAGTGCCTTTTCGATTTCACTGATTTCTTGTTCTTCTTTGATTTCCCTTTGCCCCACAACAGCTTGAATAAAAGAAGCCGAAGGTCGAAAATCGGCAATTGAAATTTGCAGTAACTCACCTAATAAAATCTTATTAGCAGGTTGATAAGGCGGCAAATAGTGTATTTTTCTTTGGGTGGTCATCGCCGTAGCCAAATAATGGGCGAGTTCCGCATAGGAACGCATTTCAGTAACCCCAGCTTTTTCACATTTGGCTTTCAAGGTTTCTTGTCTTCCCATCCAAACCAAAGCATCCATCGACATTTCATCGCCAAAAATTACCGTTCGATTCTCATCCAAATCGACAATAGCAGCAATATGAGGCTGCTGAATTCCAAAATAGTACAAAAACGTACTATCTTGTCGAAAGGGATAGGTATTATCCTCAAAATTAATGGGATATTCCCCATTGCTTAAAAACAAGAGAAGTCCTTGACGTCCCATTGTTTTCATCAATACTTCTCTTCTTTTTTGATACGTTTGACTACTAAACATCTTCTTTCTTTTTAATCTTTATAAGATACCATTGTTTGCTATATTCTCGTCTTTTAGACGTTAAAATCTTTCATTGCAGGCATATTGATCTCCTTGACACAAGTTGCCCTGCTGGTTTGTAAGATAAATCGAATCGCTGCTAATACATCGGCTAAAGGAATCAGGGCCCCATCAGTATCCGATATAACTTCCTCTACATCAACCGAATAATCATACTCCGTTGCTAAATACCCTAGGTTTAAAATACTGATACCGATGTTGTATTCGCGCAGTGTTTCCCTCAAGGCATGTACAACCCCTCTTAAAGCAAATTTTGAAGCCGAAAAAGCCACTTCTTTCCCTTTGTGATTTTCCAATCCCCAAGTAGAGCCAATAAGAATGATTTTGGCATTGGCACTCTGTTTCAAATTGGGGATAAACGCTTGCAGGGCCAAGAGACAAGAGGTGATATTGGTTTGAATGATTTGAACAATCTCTTCCGTCGAAGACTGCTCAAAGTCATACGTATCTTCAAAAGCTTCCTGTTCCCAAATACCGACATTATAGATAAGGTAATCTAAGGGTTGATCCTCGATCACCTCACGCACCGCAGCTACTGCTTGGATAGGCTGGGATAAATCAGCAGAAATCCACCTGTTATTTGGTGCTGATTCAGCAGGTTTGGATCGAGAAATCCCATAAACAAGATCTGATTCTTCGGGAATTACTTGAGCTATTGCTCGTCCTAATCCTTTACTTACGCCATATATTAAATAATTTTTACGCATGGTTTACCCTTTTATACAAAGCTAAGTGAGATTTGCATACACTACGCGATTTTATATAAAATTTAAAATAATCTCACCATATACCCAAAATAATATACTTTTTATCAAAAAAAGCAGAAATAACAATTTAATTACTTTATATTTACCCTAAAAAATAAACATGACACAAAGATTTTTAAAAATTAGTATGCTTTTTGGTGTACTTTGTTTAACGACTATAGGTTTTGCTCAAGACTTCCCTCAAGACAGAATTATACTCAAAAACGTAGAAATTTTTAATGGTAAAGACGCGGAAACTCGAATGGGTTCAATCGTTATAGAGAAGAATAAAATTAAAAAAGTTGTACTAGGAAAAGGAGAACTTCCTTCTTCAGAGCTTGTTGGTGCAAGAGTGATTGATGGCAAGGGAAAATTCGTAATGCCTGGGATGATTGATTCTCATTGGCATTCGTTTTTAGCGGCAAATTCCAATCAAGCGATTATGTTGGGAGACGAGAGTTTCTTGTTTATCAATGCGGCAAAAGAATCTGAAAACACCTTACAGCGTGGATTTACAACAGTCAGAGACTTAGGTGGTCACGTAATGGGAATCAAACAAGCCAATGATTATGGCATTAACAAAGGTCCTCGAATTTACCCTAGTGAAGCGATGATTTCACAAACAGGTGGACACGGAGATGCTAGTTTTCCGTGGTCTGAACCGCGTATGGTGGACCACACACCTCCTCGATTTCAGGTATTAGGAGGAAGTATTATTGCCGATGGAGAGCAAGAAGTTACCGTTGCAGCTAGAGAACAGTTGAGAAAAGGAGCTTCTCAATTAAAAGTGATGGCGGGGGGTGGCGTTGCTACGATATACGATCCGTTAGACGCAGCACAATACACAACCAAAGAGATCAAAGCTGCTGTAGATGCAGCAGAAAACTGGGGAACCTATGTGACAGTTCACGCCTATACACCAAAAGCCGTTAGACAAGCGATTGACGCAGGGGTTAAATGTATTGATCACGGTCATTTGTTAGATGAAGCTACAGTAAAAATAATAGCAGAAAAGAACCTTTGGTTGAGCATGCAACCGTTTGACGAAGATGCAAGTGCTTATACCAATCCCGAACAAATTGCCAACAAAATACTAGTGGGTAAAGGAACTGAAAATGTGTATACATGGGCAAAGAAATACAAAGTAAACCTAGCCTTTGGAACGGATTTAGTTTCTCCTCCTAAAAATCCATTGAGACAAAATGAATTGGTGGTTAACCTAAAACAATGGTTTACCAATTACCAAATTCTAAAAATGATCACCTATGACAATGCCCAACTGCTTAAAATGAGTGGACCTCGAAATCCCTATCCAGCAGATTTAGGTATCATCGCAGAAGGTGCTTATGCTGATCTCTTGCTTTTCGACAAAAGTGCGCTGGAGGATATCAGTGTAATTGGAGACCCCAAAAACAACTTACTGCTCATTATCAAAGATGGCAAGCTATACAAAGATCAATTATCTGCGAAATAATCGTCTTTTATACAACGAAAGAGGGTGACCCCAAACGGTCACCCTCTTTGTATTTTTATACCGCCCTGCCAAAGAGCTGAAATGAGTGTTCAAGCCTATCTCTTCGGTATACTAACGTACTATATCTATGGTGTGTCCATCGTGCGTCTATAAAAAACCCTTGTTTTAATGGAGTCACTATGGAGTCATACTGGACGCACGCCAAAGAAAACCTTATCATGCTCCTTTTATGCTCCTTTCATGCTCCTCTTCTGCTATACAAGGCAAGTAAAACAGGTTCTACTAGTTGCTTTTCAGCCCTCTTTTTCACCTTCACAGATGACCTAAGTCCCTTATTTTTATTTACTTATACGGTTAAACTCCAACGTATAGCGATCTGCTTCTTTTAACACCTTCATTACTTCTTGAGGTTGGTATAGATCTACAGATGGCTCAAACAGACCAAAATTCCCTCCACCTGTAAGATCATTTACTTTTTTGGTGTCTGACTTACTCAACCCTGTAAAAAACAACACCTTGGACATTCCTCCTTCTGAGGCACTTTGATACATGCTATACGCATTGTTATTTTCGGTGTCTTCGGTGTATTTTACTCCTTCAATCCAATTCGCCATGTAGTTGTCCAACACTTGATCTGCAAAAATTAAATCTTGGTGTTTACTGACGTAATTTGCTGGAAAAAAAGCTCTTCCTATCCCACTAACGACAAACGTACTATAGCCTTTACTCCCCATCCAACGCGGGGTTAAATTCGCATTGAGAAGCAGTGTTTTATTGGATGATAGGGATGTATTATAGGCAGCCCCCAATCCGACAACAGCAGTCGATCCTCCAAAGATCACACGTCCTTCATCGAGGTACTTCCCTTCGCTATCTGTAATCCGATCAGCCATACTCAATAAGGCATAAATTGCACTTTCTTCAAAGGATTTTCGGTTGTCATAATAACCAAAAGGTTCACCATTTGCATTTTTACCTACTTTACTCCCACCAAAGCCAATTCGATCAATCGCAATGATGTGGTACTTACTCATCAGTTCTTCATCCAAAAAATAGGGCAAAAAACGCGTAACATTATCTCCATTCTCAGGAATTAAAATCAGATAAGGGTTGCGAACCCCACCTAAATAATCATATCCCTCCACGTAACGTTCTCTTCTATTACTCAAATAGCCAATTTTTAAGTTACTCACCCTCAAAGTATCATAAATAGGTACTCTGAGTTCTTTGTCTTTAAATTGTTGCTCCATTTTCACAGGATCATACTCTTGATAAAAGAAGTCGTATTTACACTAGGTATAGAGATAACACAACAGAAGTACCCCCCCTATACCCAGCCCTATTTTTTTTACTTGCATATTTGATTTTCTTATTTTAACATTTTCCGCAAAATTACAGTTAAAATCACAATATCATTCGATCCACCCCTAAAAACGACAAAAGCAAAGGATACACCTCTTTTTTTTTCGGTTAGCTACCCCTTGATTTCCCACCTAAAAACACGAGATTTCCCCTACTACTCTTCACAATTTCTAAACATTTATACTTATATTTGCTTCTATTTAAAGTTCAACAATACGCATTTCACCTTACTAGATACGCGCATGAAAACATCGGGTAGATCGGGTTAGGTTCTAGGAATAATCCATTGGGAGTAAACCTAGTAATTTAGCAAAACAACCCGTTGATCAACTGTTGCATTCGATTTTAGTAAAGCGGATTTAATGGCCGTAATTCAAGCCATTGGAACAAAAAAATAATCTCAAAAAAGCAAAGATGAATCATCTCCAACACATTATTGAACAAGCCTGGGCAGATCGTTCGCTGCTACAGAATCAAGATACACAAGACGCTATTTGCGCGGTCATTGAAGCCATTGACCAAGGTAAATTGCGCGTTGCAGAACCAACTGCAACGGGATGGCAAGTAAATGAATGGGTAAAAAAAGCTGTTGTTTTATACTTTCCCATTCAAAAAATGGAAACCTTTGAGGTGGGAATTTTCGAATACCACGATAAGATGCCATTAAAACGCAACTATGCAGCCAAGGGCATTCGCGTGGTTCCCAATGCAGTAGCTCGACATGGGGCTTATATTTCTTCTGGAGTGATCTTAATGCCCTCTTATGTCAATATTGGTGCTTATGTAGACGAGGGTACCATGGTAGATACCTGGGCAACCGTAGGTTCTTGTGCGCAAATTGGCAAACATGTACACTTGTCAGGTGGTGTGGGAATTGGCGGGGTTTTAGAACCTTTACAAGCGGCTCCTGTCATCATTGAAGACCACGCTTTTATCGGTTCACGTTGTATTGTTGTGGAAGGTGTTCGCGTGGGAAAAGAAGCGGTTTTAGGCGCCAATGTCGTTTTAACCGCATCGACAAAAATCATTGATGTAACGGGAGAACAACCCATCGAAATGAAAGGATATGTACCCGAACGCGCCGTTGTAATTCCCGGTTCGTATACCAAAGAATTTCCTGCGGGAGCGTATCAAGTACCTTGTGCCTTGATCATAGGGCAGCGCAAAGCCTCTACAGATTTAAAAACATCGTTAAACGACGCATTGAGAGAATATAACGTTGCGGTGTAATAACGCCGCAACAGCAACATACAATTACCACAGTATGAACGTACTGTGGTAATTTACGTTTAAAAGACAAGAGAATTTTATGACTAAGCTATTTTCTAAAAACCTCAGCGTATTTACCTTGAGATTTTTACTTATTTTCGCCTTTTACCAACTGGTTCGCTTTGGTTTTTACTGGTACAACGGACATTTACTTGACCCCATGGACTTCAAGGTACTCTCAGGAGGTATTCGCTTTGATTTAGCCGCCTTAGGTTTTATTAACCTTGCTTTTGCGCTCTTGCATCTCTGGCCGGGAAAATTTCAGACGAAAAAAGGTTATCAAACCTTTTTGTTTTACAGCTTCTATCTAGTCAACATACTGATTCTCTGTTTAAATTTCGTCGATTTTGAATACTTTAGATTTATTGGTAGACGTAGCTCCTATGCCTTTATCACTGCATCGGGTATGGAAAACGAACTCCCTGGGTTATTGAAAAACTTTATTGTTGACTATTGGTGGATTCCTTTGTTTATGTTGGGATCTTTTGTCTTCTTTTGGCGGATTTACCGCAAGATAAACTACAAAATATACGATTCGCGTTTTAATTTCCCACAAGCCATTATTGCCCTGGTTGTAACAGGTGTTTTATTGCTTTTTGGTCGTGGGGGATTACAACCCAAACCCATCCGATTGGTAGATGCAGCAGGCTATGGCGGCCTAAAAAACACCGCCTTGGTATTAAACACCCCTTTCTCCGTATTGAAAACCATGGGTAAAAAGGAAACACTCCCCGACTATAATTTCTATAGCGAAGAAGAGTTAGTAAGCATCTTTAATCCCGTTCAAACGTTCCAATACGATTCAATCAACAAAAAGAACGTAGTCTTGTTGATTGTCGAAAGTTTTGGTCGAGAGAATATGCATATTGGTTTGACGCCCTTTATGGATTCTCTAGCGGCAAATAGCTATTTTTTTGAGTATGGTTTTGCCAATGGCAAAGTTTCTATTGACGCTGTTCCCTCTTCTATTTCGAGTATTCCCAGTCTAATGGATCGCACGTTTATCACATCGAGCTATGCGTTAAACGACGTCTATCCTCTACCTAAAATACTCAACGAACAAGGTTATCACACCGCTTTTTTCCACGGCGCCTTCAACGGAAGTCAAAACTTTGATCAATATGCCAATGTTGCCGGATTCAAAGAATACTATGGCAAAAACGAATACGAAGGTCCAGAAGCCTTTGATGGTGCTTGGGGTATTTTTGACGAAGAATTCTTGCAGTTCTTTGCCAAAAAACTCGATCAGTTCCATACGCCTTTCTTCTCTACTCTATTTACCATTTCTTCCCATAATCCGTACACGATTCCAGAGAAATACAAGGGTAAATTCCCGAAAGGAACGGGCGACATACACGAATCTATTGCCTATGCGGATTATTCGCTTCGCCAATTTTTCAAAACAGCACAAACAAAATCGTGGTATAACAACACCCTTTTTATTGTTGTGGCGGACCATACCTCTTCGGACGGACGAGAAGAAAAATGGAAAACCAATGTGGGGAAATTTAGAATTCCCATCTTGTTTTTCGCGCCTGGAGATCCGTCTCTCCCTGTGACTAAAGTCGAACGCAATTTCCAGCAAATTGACTTATTACCTAGTTTGATGGATTACTTACAGATTAATACTCAAGTGGTTTCTTTTGGTAAATCATACCAATCTGAGCAAGATTTTGCCATCAGCTATTTGAGCAATATTTACAATTACGAAGAAGGCGATTATTACCTTGCTTTTGATGGAAGCAAGAGTTTGGGACTTTACAATTGGAAAACGGATCCAGAGTTAAAAGATAATCTCCTAACCAAAGAAGTAGAAAAGGTAAAAGAAATGGAGCGTTTTCTAAAGGCATACATCCAAACATTTAATACGCGCGTAAAAAACAATCAATTAATTATTAAAAAATAATTGATTGTTTTTTAGCATCTTTACGACAAAATAACAACCGTTTAACTTGATACGTTATAAAAAACAACAAACACTATGGCAATCAGTGGATTAGTAATTACATTTAACGAAGAAAAAAACATAGGAAAGTGTATTGATGCTTTATTTCAATACTGTGATGAAGTCATCATCATTGATTCCAACAGCAAGGACAACACCGTTGAAATTGCAAAGAGCAAAGGAGCACAAGTTTACCTTCAGGCGTTTTTGGGCGATGGACCGCAGCGCTCCCACGGGCTACAATACTGTAAAAACGATTGGATTATGAATTTGGATGCGGATGAGTTTTTGGATGTCGATGCGCTGGCTTTTATCCAGTCCAAAGCTTATGAAAACAGCCCTTATGACGGATTCAAGTTTCGAGTTAAAAACTTCTTAGGCGATAAGTTAATTAATTTTTCGGGTTGGTATCCCGATTCTAAGGTGCGTTTTTTCAACAAGAAGACAGCTCATCCTTCAGCGGATATCACCCATCAATATATTGTAACCACGAATGAAAAGAGTGTCAATGTTCACATTTTGCACTATGGTTGGCAGAACTATAAACAGGTGATTGACAAAAAGAACCAATACTCTACATGGGCCTCCCAACAAATGTTTGAAAAAGGGAAAAAAGTATCTGCTTTCAAACCGGTGTTAAATGGTACGGTTTCCTTTATTCGATGTTATTTTTTCAAAAAAGGTTTTCTCCATGGCATTGATGGCTTAGCTTTTGCAATAATTCAATCCTTCTTTTCGTTTATGAAGTATGTAAAACTAATTCGATTACATAAATCGAACAACTAGATTGAATTCCAAAACACATTAAATTGCTCATAACATATTTATGAAAAAAAAGATAACTCTTTTAATTCCCACCAAGAATGAGGAGTCTAATATTAGGGACTGCATTTTATCTGCTAAAAACTTAGTAGATGAGATTTATCTTGTTGATTCATTCAGCACAGATAAAACAGTAGACCTTGCTCGCGAACTCGGTGCTCACATTCTTTCTCGTCAATTTGACAACTATTCAGATCAGAAGAATTGGGCGATTGCACAGGTTCCTAGCGATTGGATTCTCCTACTTGATGCGGATGAAAAGATCACGCCAGAATTAGAGCAAGAAATCACCACTTTAGTGGAACAAAACACACTAGATCAATGCAATGCTTATTGGGTTTATCGCAAAAACTTTTTTTTTAATCGCGAAATAAAATATTCGGGTTATCAAAAAGACAAGGTCATTCGTTTATTTAAAAAAACAAGTTCACGATACACCAATCGCGTACACGAATGTTTACACGTTGAAGGAAAAGTGGGCTTTTTAACGGAAAAACTCTATCACAATACCTATCGCGGATTTGATTTTCACTTAGCGAAGTTGAGTCGTTATGCCAGTTTACAAGCGGAAGATTACGACAAGAAAACAGGAAAGTTAACAGGCTTTCACTTTGTTGTAAAACCAGGCATGCGTTTTCTCAAGCACTATATTTTAAAACAAGGGTTTAGAGATGGTATTCCAGGGTTAATTCTCTCCTCTCTCAACGCTTATGCCACTTTCTTGCGCTATGTAAAATTGTGGATGTTGCGCAATAAAATTGAAAGTTAGTCGCAACCCCTTTGCATTATTTTCTTTATCTTTACGACTAAACGCACCTTATGAATACGCTACGGTTTTTACTTCTATGTATTATTTTGTTCAGCTTCACTAGTTGCCGAACGGATATGGATTTTGAACCTGTAGCTCAATCTTTGCGCTTTTCTGCGGATACCGTTTACTTGGATCCTGTTTTTTCAGAAACTCAATCGAGTTCCTATTTGGTAAAAATCTACAATACGAGTAATAAAAACATAAAAATTCCACAACTTACGTTGGGTAAAGGCGAACAGTCCTACTTCAATTTGTTGGTGGAAGGCCAAACGGGCAAGCAGTTTTCTAACGTGGAGCTTTTAGCCAAAGACAGCTTATATGTATTTGTTCACACTTTGGGTAAAGCCGATCCAAAAACAACGGAATTCATTTATACAGATCAATTACGTGTAATGGGTAATACACAGCCCCAAAGCATTGAATTGGTTACCCTGATCAAGGATGCTTATTTTTTACATCCGGGCAAGGTAGAACAACAAGTGCTCCACAGCGTAAAGCTAGCGGATGAAACGACAATTGAGGGATTTTACTTGGGTGACACCAACGTTCACACTAAAAACACACTGCACCTAGACCATACGAAACCGTATGTCGTGTATGGGTATGCAATTATTCCCGAAAATCAAACCCTTTATTTAGCAGCGGGTACTCAATTGTACTTCCATGAGAATTCGGGCATTATTGGCTTAAAAGGCAGTGCTATCCAAGCACAGGGTACACTGGAAAAACCCATTGTTTTTCGCCATGATCGCCTAGAAACTTCTTATGCCTATACTGCAGGACAATGGTCGGGTATTCGCCTACAAAATCCTGGATCTAGTACCTTGGATCACGTGCGCATTGAGCAAGCGAAAATTGGACTATACCTTGATCACGCCGTTGATTTCACCCTAAAAAACACCCAATTACACAACCATTCCTATACCGCTTTGGAAGCGATAAACTCAACTATTGTAGGACAAAATATCGTGGCTACTACGACGCAAAATGCAGCAGTCGTTTTGCGCGGTGGCGGAAACTACCTTTTTCAACATTGTACATTTAGCACTAGTGGATTCCGTCCCGATCAACATGCCTTGCGTATTGACAATAGTACAGCGACACCGTTTACGCGTATCCTCATTCAAAACAGTCTTATTCACAGTGCTATTGCACAAAGTTTTGCCTTTACTGGGGATGAGGCTCCAGCTCATGTTCGATTTGACTCCAATGCGCTAAAAGATACGAGTAAGCGAAATACAACTTCTTCGGTTTACAACTACGACAATGAATCGATGTACCACAACAATATTTTCTTAAACACACCTGCACTCGCCACCATTGATTTTCAGGATCCCAAAAAGAACCTCTTTTACTACTCCAGTCTGATGACACACTTAATTGGCAAAGGCAATCGGGCAATTGCGGCAAGTGTTCCTCAAGATTTAAATGGAAAAGACCGAAGAAACGCTCCTGATTTGGGGGCTTATCAGCATATTGAAACTACGAAAGAATAATTTTTTAATTGTCTTTTTTTAGTATATTTTTGCATCTTACAACAACAACTAAAATAATCTTATCGCAATGATTTATTTCTTCGAAAACCCTTCGAAAAAGTTCTACGCTGTTCAGGTGGAGAACGCTTTATC
>JASLHL010000275.1 GCA_030152225.1 Flavobacterium sp.
GGCGTAATCCAATCGTCAAGACCATTCTTTTCTACAGCTTGGAGAATAGGAAGCCCTTTTTCTTTAGGAAGCCATGTTGCTGCCGCAAGTGCCGCAAAACGTACTCTACCGTTTTTATCTTGAGCAGCCTTCATCAATAATTTATCTTGATCGGCTACTTGATGTCCACTATATCGGAGTACCTGCACTGCTGCTACTCGAGCGTGATAATCTTCTGAATTCAATAATAATCGAAGCAAATTGTCATTTACTTGATTTAAACCCCAGCTTACCCAAAGCGCTTCTGTTAAGTGATGCGTTATTTTAGGGTCATTTTTATCAAGTTCCAATACCCATTTGTTCAATTCCGGTAGTACTTCGGTCGCTTTACGCCCTCTCAGCTCAGCGCGCGTACGATAGCGTGTGCGGTAGTCCGGTAATTTCAAATTGTCGAGCAAAACACGTACTGGAGCTCCCGCAATATGTGCAGGCTCCACCAAAGGTCTTGAAGGATACGTAATTCTATAAATACGACCATGTACATGGTCACGTAGCGGATCGCGTGCATTATGTTGCATATGGCCTATGAGCACATTATGCCAATCTGCAATATACAATGATCCATCTGGTGCAAATTCCAAATCAACAGGCCTGAAATTTTTGTCCGTTCCTTGCAATAAGTCTGCACGATGTCTACTCTTATACCCTGTACCATCATCTGTCAAACTATGTGATTTAGTACCTAAAAAACCGATTGTGTTATTAATCAAGAAATCGCCCTGCCACTCATCTGGAAAATGACGGCTAGAAACAAATTCAAGTCCTGAAGTCGGTCGAACACGATGTTCATTCTGCACAAGATTTCTAGATTTGGTAGTCGATACGCCATATTTAGGTTTTATCGTTACAGGCAACATCCAGCTTACATCAGGGCCTGAGGTCTCAGCATAGAAATTCTGTCCCCATTCGTCAAAAGCAATTCCCCAAGGGTTCGGAACATTAGGCTGTGCCATTCGTTCCAAATGTCTCCGTTGTGGACTATATCTATAAAATCCACCATTTGTCCCTCTTACAGGTCCATAACTTGTCTCTACATTAGTATGCAAAAACACCCCTTCGCCCATGATAATAGCGCCAGACGGATCAACTGTAAAAGCATGAATATTATGATGGGTGTCGTGATCGTCAAATCCACTTAAAATAATCTCTCGAACGTCTGCCTTATCATCGCCATTGATATCTTTTAATAGTATCAAATTAGTCCCCTGAGATACATACACTCCATCTGCAGTGATCTCAAAACCGACAGGTAAGTGCAAGCCATCAGCAAAAACAGTTTGCTTATCCGCACGACCATCGTTATCTGTATCTTCAAGAATAATCAGCTTATCATTAGGCTTAGCATCTCCTGGTTTGTAATGCGGATAACTAGGCATTGTTGCCACCCAAAGTCTACCTTTAGTATCAAATGTAATTTGACAAGGGTTTGCTAAATCTGGAAATTCCTTTTCAGAAGCAAATAAATCAATCTTAAAGCCTGGAGCAACTTGCAAACTAGCCAAAGCATCTGCTCCATACAAATAAGTCAAGCTACCATTTTTCCCTTCATCATAATTGGTTTTTATTTCTGGAACTTTCGATGTATTTAAATCTGCCTTTGCAACATCCATCACCTGACCTTTGGTGGCTAACCAAATTGCAGAGTCGCGGATAGCGGTCATTTCACGGATTTTCAAGATTTCAGCGGGATAATTATCGGGACCAAAGGGGTCATATCGTCGACCATATACATGCACGCCATTCGGAATTTTATAATCGTTATGCCACATCCAATTTTTTTCCAAGACCGCAGTATGAACAGCATCTCTGTTTTCTTCGTTTTTAATTTCAACTTTACCAAACAACAAATCAGATAACAAAGGAGCAAATCGTGCGTAGCCCATATCACTTAGCTGCGCCCCATCAATAGTCAACGGATGCTCTGTTGATTTAAACCATTTCAGCGTAGGTGTAAATACATCAACAAAATGAACACCATTATTTACAGCAACCTCTCGCATAGCTTCAGCATACAAGGCTAGATTTACATTTTCTTGCTTCCCATTTGGTAGATCAAATTCAATAGATAAATCTTCAAATGCAATTGGTGAAACCAACGCTAGTTGCACTGCCGAAACACCATTATACTTTTGTTTCAATGTATGCTTGATGAAAGCATCTAATTCCAATTTATAATTCGCTAAACCTGCTGCGCCGGCAAACGACTCATTATAACCGAAAAATGCAATAATAACATCAGCTTTTAATCGAGTAAGCCATTCATCTTCAGTTTCAAAAAAACCTTCACTCCCAGTAGACTGTGTGAAGTCGGGATGAAATCTCTCCGCTTCGGGAAAAGCCCATGGAGACTTTCTGCTGGAATGTGGTCTGAACCCAGGTGTATTACCACCATCACACATATTCCGAATAAATAGGTTAAAATCTGGATATCGCATTTGTAATTCTGTCTCGAAGTGACCGTAATTCATCATTCGAGAGCCAAGATTATTCCCAATAAGGACAATACGATTGCCCTTTTCAAGTGGGACAACCTCTTGTTTAAAGGCTACAAAAAAAAACAGATTTGTTACTAAAAAAACAGTAACCAAAATACCTAAAAGGATTTTCATCCTTTTGCCCTTTATTATCTTCATTTTGTCTTAGCGTTTATAAGCTTGGTTATTTTTTTTATTGTCAAAACAATAAAAAAACATCAAAGGTAATGCCCTTAGATTTCTCTATAAAAAGATAAATCCTAATCAGTAAATATAAAGAAAGGAACACATGGATAGCAGTTATTGATGATTTATAATACTTTTTTTACAATCCAAAACGCGCAGTATATCAACTGAATATTAAACCATTAGCAAAAAACACCTCTTTATCAAAAAAGAGCAAAATAGCATTGATATTTAAAAGAATACAACTAGAATTACAGCCCGTAAAACATTAAATTTAGAACGATTATATCCTTAAGGATAGCTATCCAAACGAAGGTCAATCATCAAACTTCCAAGAAAGAAATCATCCTTCAACAAACCTATTTGCTAAATAAATTACTCCCTACGTTAAACAAAATGTAACTTACACTTAGATTAGTATTATCATATGCAACGATATAAAAAATTTAAGCAGAACCAATCTCTTAAAGCTTGACTAATCTATTTTGCAAATCGAAACGAGACAATGACAATGGCAAAAACACTGGTATTAATCATTTTTATTTCACTGATTTTCTCCCTGCAATCTTGCGGACAAAAAACTGAAACCTACTGGAAGGCAGAAAATGTATCTAAGGTTAACAAAACGCCTATCAATGCTGGTGTAAGAATGGCGTATATGACAATGATAGAGGAAATGCAAATCCATCTCTCCAAAAAAAATGACTCATTGTTTATCGTTTATCCTGCAATGAGAATAATGAAAGAAAAAGACTTTACCTCTCTCTCTAATGTTCATTATGCTGATAATGAAAATAAACTCCTCGACAGCATTTATGATATTAGCATTAATAATGATAGCTTAAGAATAAAGTTTTACTTTGGCGGAACTCAAAATGACAATCGTTATGTTTTGACCTTTTCGCCCATCGAAAAACAACTTTTCATACAAGAAACTCAAAAGTTACAATTAGAAAAAAATCAATTATTTGAATTGCTAAACACTGTTGATTACTCATCATTAGACCTATCAACATCAAAACCGAAATATTTTAGTGATGAATTTGATTTAAACATCTTAAATCCAGTACAATTTGCAGAAATGATTTCTGTCAACAATGAAGGTATACAGACAGGTATTGAGCAACACTCCTTTAATATTCAAAAGTATGGGAACTTAAAATACACCGAATATTATATACAAAGGTCGGATTTATTAGATTTTACGGCAGCAAGAATAGCAAATGTAAATTTCAATAACATTAAACTGATTTACAACAATATAATCAACAAAACAGATGCTATCATTCTTTACCAACAACAATTGGCAAATAAAGATATAAACCAACTTTTCAAAACCATTAACTCTAAATTAGATAATGCTGTAATAAACAAGGAAAATCTATATTCTTTGGAAATCTCTTGGACAGATAAACATAAAATAGTAAAAATGATAATTTCAAATACTTCTGACAATAGAAACATCACTGATGAAATCCTCCTTAATATTGGTAATGCAAAAACACATTTAAATATTGAAAAAGAAATTGAGAGCTATATACATGCATTAGAAGACTCAGAAACTAAAATCACTATTGTTTCTAAAGAACTTGCAGAAATATCAAAATCAGAAGAGTTCAAAACTAAACTTGGTGGTATGCCATTTACTGTTGATTATAATCATTAATAAAAGGCATACAGTTTTTAACATCAGTAAAAAACAGATTAGTCAAGCAAATAGTGAAAAAAACAGTTAATTTGAGTACGTTTATT
>JASLHL010000020.1 GCA_030152225.1 Flavobacterium sp.
TTTGTAAGTAGAACCAAAAGGATTTGCATCTTCTTGTTGGTCTTTTGGCATCACTTTTAACATCGCAAGGTCAGATATAAAAGAAGTAAATCCTTCGTCCATCCATTCGTGCTTTGTTTCATTTGTTGCTAATGCGTGTTGAAACCAACTGTGTGCTAATTCGTGAGCAGTTACCCCAACCAAACTTGGGAATGATCTTTCTCCTGTGATTAAAGTACACATTGAATATTCCATTCCTCCGTCTCCACCTTGAATAATTGAATATTGAGGGTAAGGATAAGGACCTACATTCTCATTAAAGAATTTCATCAATTCAGCTGTAACTGGCTGTAGTTTTGTCCAATTCTCTTTAATAGCAGGATTATCTTTATAAAGGAAATGTAGTTTCACACCATTTGGTCCTTCATACGTATCGTGAATGAAGTTAGGATCTGCTCCCCAAGTAAAGTCTAAAACGTTTTTAGCATTAAAATGCCAAGTTAAATCTTTTCCTTTTTTAGCAGGAACTTCACTTACGTCGCTATCTTGATAACCGTATCCAATTTCGTTGTTGTTAACTAAAACACCAGTACCTCCAACAATGTAGTTTTTATCTAACGTAATTTTTACGTCAAAATCTCCCCAAACACTGTGGAATTCTCTTCCTAAATATTGCTCAGCGTGCCAACCTTCAAAGTCGTATTCAGCGATTTTAGGGAACCATTGAGACATTGATAAGGCAACACCTTCTTTAGATTCTCTTCCTGCTCTACGAATCATTTTAGGCGCTTGTCCTTCAAAGTTCATGGTGAAAACAGTAGAAGATTTAGGAGCAATTGGAGATTTTAATGTCACCTCTAAAACTGTTCCTACCTCTTTAGTTGCAACAGAAGATCCATCTTGTTTTAGATTTAATACTTTTAAGTAACCAATCTCATCTTGTGTAAGCTTTGAAATTCTACTCTCTTGTATTTTTCTACCTCTAACAGTTTTAGTATCTACCATTCTTGAGTCTGGATCAGCAATATTTTTTAATAAAGCATCCATATCACTATTAGGTTGAAATGCATTGTAATACAAATGAAAGAAAACCTTTTTTAGTGTATCTGTAGAATTGTTAGTATAAGTAAGCTTTTGTGTACCGTTGTATTTAAATTTTTTAACGTCCATTTTGACGTCCATTGAATAATCAACGTGTTGTTGCCAATATCCTGGATTTGGATTGTTTTGAGCTTGAACTTCAAAAAGAGATATGGCACAAATTGTAAGAGATAGTAATAGTTTTTTCATATCGTGTTTGAAATTAAAACTCCACAGCTATTCTTGAATAGTGTGGAGTTTTTAAATGTATTTTGTGTATTCTTATTTTTTGTTTGCAGCTAATTTTTCAGCTAATAACAAAGCATTGTATGCATTTACAAATTTTCCTGAAGTAGAAATTGATTGGAAGTTTCTAACTTCTTTTTTCTCTCCAACTACAACATCAAAGTTTACAGCAACACCTGAATCCATAATGATTTTTTTAACTTCACCAGCAGTAAACTGAGGGTAGTAAGCTCTAATCAAAGCAGCTACACCAGCAACGTTTGGAGATGCCATTGATGTTCCTTGTAAGTACTCATACGTATTGTTTGGAACAGTAGCATAGATTTTTACACCAGGAGCAAATACGTCAACGTCGTAATCTCCGTAGTTAGAAAAACGAGCTACCATATTTTTACCAAACTGAGGGTTAAGAGCTCCAACAACTAAGAAGTTATTTGAAATTTCTGGTCCCATATTCACATTGTCGTTAGGGTAACGCTCTACACCACCTTCAATGTTTAAGTCCATAGCATCATTTCCAGCAGCTACAACAATTAATACGTCTTTTTCTTCAGCGTATTTAATAGCGTCTCTAACCCATTGGCTATTTTCTTCGTAGTATTTACCAAAACTTCCGTTGATTACTTTAGCTCCGTTGTCAACTGCATAGCGAATACCTAATGCAATATCTTTATCGTACTCATCTCCATCAGGCACTGCTCTAACAGCCATAATTTCTACTACGTCTGAAGCAACACCGTCTCCACCTAAGTTATTGTGGCGAGATTGTGCAATAATACCAGCAACGTGAGTTCCGTGTTTAGCCTCTTCTCTAACTGGACCTAATACATCGTTATTTCCGTATATTCTGTCATTGATGTCAGCAGGATTATCTCCAACGATTTTACGACCGTCAAAATCAACGTTTAAGTGGTAGTTTAATTTGCTGTCTACATAACCTTTAAAGCTATCTAACCAAGATAATTCTCTACCTCCAGCAAGGATTCCGTACATTACATTTTTAGAGTGAATAATCTCTTCTGATGCTGTATCAGGAATAGCCTCTAAATCTTCTTTAGTATAATCTTTTTTATCTAAGAATTTAGCAACTCTTTCGTTAGCACGTAATAACATATCTAAACGTACTTTGCTTTCAAGTGCTTCTTTTCTTTCTTCTTCAAGTTGTTTTACAGCTCTTTTATATTGGTCAGAACCGTCATCACCTCTTCTTACAACACGAACTAATTCCATGTTTTCGTGAACAGACTCTCCTAAAAAGTTCCATCCGTGAATATCATCAACATATCCGTTGTTGTCGTCATCAATATTATTTCCAGCGATTTCTTTAGGATTTGTCCACACGTGTGATTTTAAATCATCGTGGTCAATTTCAATTCCTGAATCTACTACACCTACAATTACTTTTTTAGGAAGTGCTTTTCCTTTTAAGATTTCTTCATAAGCTCTATCAACAGACATTCCAGGTAC
>JASLHL010000112.1 GCA_030152225.1 Flavobacterium sp.
AATAAAAAGTACTACGATCCTCGTGGATGGGTAAGACAAGGAGAAGTAACTTTCAATACTCGCTTAGAAGAGGCATTTAAAGACTTAAACAATGTAAATACGTTGTAGTTTCTTGAGAAACCTATTAACATAGTATAAACAAAACAGACATTTATGGCTTGGTTTAAAAGAAAAGAAAAAGGAATTCAAACACCAACTGAGGACAAAAAGGATATACCAAAAGGATTATGGTACAAATCACCAACGGGTAAAATAATTGATTCTGAAGAGTTAGAAAAAAATCTATGGGTTAGCCCTGAAGATGGTTACCACGTTCGAATTGGCAGTAAAGAGTATTTTGAAATTCTTTTTGATAATGGCGATTACAAAGAAATAGCAAAAAGCTTATCTTCAAAAGATATGTTGAAATTTGAGGATACAAAAAAATACGTAGATCGCTTAAAGGAAGCTACTTCAAAAACGCAACTCAATGATGCTGTGCGTGTAGCTGTCGGTAATTCAAAAGGAGAAAAACTAGTTGTTGCAGCCATGGATTTCGCTTTTATTGGTGGATCAATGGGATCTGTAGTAGGTGAAAAAATCGCTAGGGGAATTGACTATTCTTTAAAGCACAAAATTCCTTTTCTAATGATTTCTAAATCAGGAGGAGCACGTATGATGGAAGCTGGTTTTTCATTGATGCAAATGGCAAAAACTTCTGCTAAGTTAACTCAACTTAGTGATGCTAAGATTCCTTACATTTCACTTTGTACGGATCCAACAACAGGTGGTATTTCAGCATCTTTCGCTATGTTAGGTGATATCAATATCGCAGAACCTGGAGCTTTAATTGGCTTCGCTGGACCTCGAATCGTAAAAGATACAACAGGAAAAGATTTACCTGAAGGATTCCAAACTTCTGAATTTTTATTAGAACACGGATTCTTAGACTTCATTACACACCGTAAAGAATTAAAGAAAAACCTAAATCTATACTTGGATTTGATTTTAAATCGTCCAATCAGACACTAATCATAAAAAAAGTCTTCCTTTCGGAAGACTTTTTTTATGGAAATGAGTGATGGGAAATGAGAAATGGGTTGACACTATACCCCAAACGCATCACGCATCACTTATAACGAAAAAAATAAAAACCGATTTTGTATCACATAAAAGATAAAAAGGCGCAGTCCCATACGCCTCTACTCTTCTCCCATTTCCCTTCTCCCATTTCCAACATCACATCCCCGATCGAATAGCCTCTACGGGGTCTAATTTCGCGGCAGAACGAGCAGGAAGATAGCCAGATATCAATCCAATGATCATGGATAATACCAATCCGATGACAATATTAAAAAAGCTCAAAACAAATTGAAAATCCAATAGAGAGCTTACCCCTAGGGCAATAAGCCACACAACAAGAATTCCAACCAATCCACCAATAAGAGCTAATATAATAGATTCAAACAAAAACTGCAGTAATATAATACGACGCTTTGCTCCTATTGCCTTTTGAATGCCAATCAAATGGGTGCGTTCTTTCACGGATACAAACATAATATTGGCAATTCCAAATCCACCAACAAGTAAAGAAAACATACTGATAATCCAACCGACAACATTCATCTGACCGATTATGTTATCCATAAACTCCATTAATCCGCCAAATTCATTGACGAAGAAATTTGAATCATCACCAGGTCTTAATCCTCTAAAAGCGCGTAATCGCGTGGTAATCTCATCGCTAAAATGTTTAATATCTACAGATTTATTAGGTTTAACAATAATAACTGGTGTGTAGGCTTTAATATTATCGCCAAACATTTGTCGAAACAGATTGACAGGTAAATAAGCAGTTTCATCCTGCCCCCCTCCTATTGCTAGCGCTCCTTGCTTCTCCAATACCCCAATAACCCCAAATTTTCGTCCATATAGCCGTACATTTTTCCCCAAGGCATCCTGACCTGGAAAAAGCGTATTGGCTATTTCATGTCCAATAACGATTACTGCATTGCCATTCACCGATTCTGATTCGTTGAAAAAACGACCGCTTGCCATTTTTACGTTATCGAGAAATTGCATATCCGAACTACAAGGGCGAACAATAATGCCATTGGCATAGTTACTCTCTGCCTTCATATTTTCATTTCCCACGAAGAAATTGAAAGACGCATATTCTAATCCACTTAAATTTCTTTTTAAATAATCATATTCCTCATAGGTTACATTGGGAAATTGATCCACTTTCCACCTCGGAATTTCAGACGGTCCAAAGGAATGGTTAAACACGTAAATCATGTTGCGATCAAAACCACTTAATTCAGTTTTAATCGTGCGATCCATAGAATCCACGGCAGCTAAAACAGCTATAATAGAAAAAATGCCCACAGTTACACCTAACAGCGACAGTAGTGTTCTTAATTTATTTGTCTTCAATGCATTAAATGCAAACTGAAAACTACTATATAAAAGCCTTAAATATACGATCATAGCAACAAATTCAACGACATACCTATTAGTAGTCGAAGATTTAAAAAGTTACACCTTGGAGCTTATTTTTATGTTGAAAAAACAAGACAATTTACTCATCTTAAAATTAAAATAAAAACTTCTGTATTAACTTTATAAATACCTAGACATTAGTTATTTTTGCCCTTTAATTAATAACACACAATGAACACAACTAAAAAGATTCAATCGGCCTTACTATCTGTTTTCAGCAAAGATGGATTAGAGCCAATTGTACGTGAACTACACAAAAACGAAGTAACAATTTACTCTACAGGGGGTACAGAAACATTCATCAAGAATCTAGGTATACCTGTGGTACCGGTAGAAGACATTACTTCCTACCCTTCAATCTTAGGTGGAAGAGTAAAAACATTACACCCAAAAATATTTGGAGGGATCTTAAACAGACAAGATCACGAAGGAGATCTTCAGCAAATGCAAGAATTTGATATTCCTCAAATTGATTTAGTGATTGTAGACCTATACCCTTTTGAACATACAGTAGCTTCAGGAGCAAATGAAGCTGATATCATTGAAAAAATTGATATCGGAGGAATTTCATTGATTCGCGCAGCAGCAAAAAACTTCCAAGATACAGTTATTGTACCTTCTGTAAACGAATATGATTTATTCTTACAGATGTTAGTAGAGAACAATGGTTCAACAACTTTAGCGCAAAGACGTTTATTAGCGACAAAAGCCTTCCACGTTTCTTCTCACTATGATGGAGCGATTTTCAACTACTTCAACGAAGCAGAAGATACGTTAAAAATCAGCCATGCCAATGGAATTGAATTGCGTTATGGAGAAAACCCCCACCAAAAAGGACATTTCTTTGGCAATTTTGATCAATTATTTGAGAAATTAAACGGAAAAGAGTTGTCGTACAACAACTTATTAGATGTTGATGCAGCGGTAAACTTAATGAATGAATTCAAAGGAGAGCAACCTACATTTGCGATCTTAAAACACAACAATGCTTGTGGTGTTGCCCAAAGAAGCACAATGAAAGCGGCCTATGTAGATGCCTTAGCTGGTGATCCAACTTCTGCTTTTGGTGGTGTTTTAATTGCAAACGGCTTAATTGACGTGGAAACAGCAAAAGAAATCAACCAATTATTCTGTGAAGTGGTCATTGCTCCAGCGTATGATGCGGCTGCAATTGACATTTTAAAAGAAAAGAAAAATAGAATTATCTTAATCTTAAATGAGATTGAATTACCTGCAAAACACGTACGTACTTGTTTAAATGGTATCTTAGTGCAAGATAAAGATGGAGTAACTGACAATAAAGATCACTTAACAACCGTTACAAAGCTAACACCTTCAACGAAAGAAGTAGATGATTTACTATTTGCTTCAAAAATCTGTAAACACACCAAATCAAATACCATTGTTTTAGTAAAAGACGGACAATTATGTGCCTCTGGAACGGGACAAACATCAAGAGTAGATGCCTTACGTCAAGCGATTGAAAAAGCTAATTCATTTGAATTCAACCTTCAAGGAGCAGTGATGGCAAGTGATGCATTCTTCCCTTTCCCTGATTGTGTAGAAATTGCAGATAAAGCAGGAATCACAGCAGTTATTCAACCGGGTGGTTCAATAAAAGACGAGTTAAGTATTGCCTATTGTGATGAAAATAAAATCGCAATGGTTTTCACAGGGATTCGTCATTTTAAACATTAATTTACTAATTTTGTAGAACAACATAAATATTAACTCTAAAAGCCTTTTATATCTATGGGATTTTTTGATTTCATGACGGAAGATATCGCAATTGACTTAGGAACTGCGAATACCCTTATCATTCACGATGGAAAAGTTGTCGTTGACAATCCATCAATCGTTGCTAGAGATAGGACAACGGGAAAAATTATAGCCGTTGGTAAAGAAGCGAGTTTGATGCAGGGGAAAACTCATGGTAACATCAAAACGATACGCCCTTTAAAAGACGGAGTTATTGCAGATTTTGACGCATCAGAAAAAATGATAAGCCTCTTTATCAAAAGCATTCCTGCACTGAGAAAGAAAATGTTTACCCCTGCTTTACGCATGGTTGTATGTATTCCTTCAGGTATAACTGAAGTAGAAATGCGTGCGGTAAAAGAATCTTGTGAGCGAGTGAATGGTAAAGAGGTTTATTTAATACATGAACCTATGTCTGCGGCTATAGGTATTGGTGTAGACATCATGCAACCAAAAGGAAACATGATTGTTGATATCGGAGGAGGAACAACAGAAATCGCTGTTATTGCTTTGGGTGGTATTGTTTGCGATAAATCAGTAAAAATTGCAGGTGATGTTTTCACCAACGATATTATTTACTACATGCGTACACAACACAACTTATTTGTTGGAGAAAGTACAGCAGAAAAAATCAAGATTCAAACGGGTGCTGCTACAGAAGATTTGGAAACAGCTCCAGAAGATATGCTTGTACAAGGACGTGACTTGTTAACGGGAAAACCAAAACAGGTAACAGTTTCTTACCGCGAAATCGCCAAAGCCTTAGACAAATCCATACAACGTATTGAAGATGCCGTAATGGAAACGCTATCACAAACGCCTCCAGAGTTAGCCGCTGATATTTACAATACGGGAATCTACCTAGCAGGTGGAGGATCCATGTTAAGAGGATTAGACAAACGCATCTCTCAAAAAACAGACTTACCGGTTTATATTGCTGAAGATCCACTTCGTGCTGTTGTACGCGGAACAGGTCTAGCGATCAAAAATATTGACAAATACAAAAGTGTATTGATAAAATAAACTAACCTATGCAGCAAATAATTAATTTCTTTATAAAAAACAGTACGAAACTACTGTTTTTGCTGCTTTTAGTTATATCATTTGCCCTAGTACTGAGAACGCATACTTTTCACAAGAGTTCTTTTATTAGTTCGGCAAATGGTGTGACAGGTTACGTCTATGAAAATGTAAATAATTTGAAGGAATACATGCGTCTTAAAACAGAAAATGACGCTTTAGTCCTGGAAAATGCCCTACTAAAAAAACAAGCCTTTAATAGTTCTACTGTTGTGGATTCTGTAGCTATCGAATTACCTGTTCTTGACAATCAAGAACAGATTTACAATGTAATCGTAGCTAAAGTCATTAAAAATGAATTCAACACCAAAGAAAACTATTTAACAATCAAAGGAGGAGAACGAGAAGGTATTACAAAAGATTTAGGAGTAATCAATAGCAACGGAATTGTAGGAATTATTCAAAAATCATCCAAGAAATACTCCACCGTACAAAGTATCTTGAATGCCAAATCGAAAATCAATGCCAAAATAAAAGGATCCAATCACTTTGGAACCTTGCAATGGGATGGAAAAAGCACCGGATATGTTCAGTTAAATGACATTCCCCGCTTAGCCGAACTTTTCCAAGGCGATACTATTGTTACTGGAGGTATTTCAGATATTTTCCCAGAAAACATCCCTATTGGTACCATTGAAAAAGCTTATACTACAGAAAGCTCTAATTACTTTACCATTGAAGTCAAACTTTTTAATGACATGACAAACTTAGGGTATGTGTATGTGATTAAAAATAACGACCTTGAAGAAATTAACGAACTAGAAGAAGCAACACGCAATGAATAGTGCTATTTCAAATATAACTCGCTTTGTTATCTTATTAATAGCGCAAGTATTAATATTTAACAATCTTGATTTATTTTCTTTTATAAATCCATTTCCCTATATTCTCTTTATCATCTTGTATCCTACAGATGGCAATAAAGCCTTGTTCTATGTTTCGAGTTTCTTATTGGGACTTACCATAGACATGTTTGAGAACTCCGGGGGCGTGCATGCAGCAGCTTCATTAGTACTTGCTTTCAGTAGACCCTTGGTCCTGAAATTTTCTTTTGGTATTAGTTACCAATACCACAACCTCAATGTCTTAAAGAAAGTAACCCATGATTTATTTTCTTCCATGGAGGTATTTGGATACCTGATTTTTACCGTTGTTATTCATCATGTTGTTTTATTTGCCTTGGAGTTTCTTCGATTTAATTTTATCTTGGAAATCTTATTGCGAACCTTATTAACAACGATAACGACCTTACTGAGCTGCATTCTTATCTTGTATTTGATTAAACCATCTAAGCGATGAGAAAGTTATTACTTCCTATTATCATCGTTATAGTAACGATAACCATTCTGATTCGACTGTTTTACTTACAGGTCGTCGATGATACCTATATCAAAAAATCAGAAAACAACGCATTAAAGATTGTATATGAATATCCAGAAAGGGGTTATATTTTCGATCGAAATAAAAAATTGCTCGTTGCGAATCAACCCTCGTATGACATCATGGTTATTCCACGTGAGGTAAAGGATATTGATACCCTTGCCTTGTGTAAACTACTGGATGTATCCCTAGAAGAATTCAAAGTAAAACTGCAAAAAGCGACGGTTTATAGTCCACGCTTACCATCTGTATTCTTAGCCCAGCTAAGCAAATCGGAATATGCAGCCTTTCAAGAAAAAATTCGTCACTTCAATGGATTTTACGTTCAAAAACGTTCCTTGCGAGACTACCAAGTGAATTCGGGTGCCAACGTTTTTGGTTACATCCGACAAGTAAACGAAGACAACATCAAGAGAAACCCCTACTATAGATCAGGAGATTTAATTGGTATTCAAGGGGTTGAACAACAATATGAAGAGATTTTAAGAGGAACAAAAGGAGTAAAATACATCCAACGCGATCGCTTTAATCGCGAAATTGGCTCTTTTAAAGATGGAATTTACGATACTATTTCAATTAAAGGAAGCGATATCACCCTAACCATTGATCAGGAATTACAGGCCTATGGTGAACTCTTAATGAAAAACAAGCGCGGGGGTATTGTAGCAATAGAGCCCAAAACAGGAGAAATCTTGGCGCTTATCAATGCACCATCCTATGATCCTGGCTTGTTAGTAGGTAGAGAACGCTCGAAAAATTACACCAAGCTATACAATGATTCCTTAGCCAAACCGTTATACAATCGCGTATTGTCGGGAGAGTATTCCCCAGGTTCGCCATTCAAAATCTTAACAGGATTGATTGGTTTACAAGAAGGGGTAATTACAGAACAGACGGCCTTTAGTTGTAACCGTGGGTTTTATTATGGACGTGGCGCCTGGATGGGATGTCACGACTCTGGAACGTGGAGTTTACGTCACGCATTAGCCTTGTCTTGCAATACCTATTTTGCACAAACCTATAAAAAGATCATTGAAAAATACAAAACACCAGCCGAAGGGATTGATCGTTGGAGCAAGCATTTAGAGAGCTTTGGACTGGGGCAATTCTTAGGGTATGATTTACCCGAAGGACGAAAAGGACATATTCCCAATTCAGCCTATTACGACCGTTGGTACCCCAATAAAGGATGGAAAAGTACAACGACCATTTCTAACTCAATTGGTCAGGGAGAGGTTATTACCACTCCTATACAGCTAGCTAATATGATAGCTGCCGTAGCAAACCGAGGCTATTACTATACCCCTCACATCATCAAAGATATCGAAGATCACAAGATTGATAAAAAATTTGTAACCAAACAAGTAACCACTATTGACCCCAAACACTTTGAACCGATTGTTCAAGGCATGAATCAAGTATTCCACATTGGAACAGGGAGAAGCGTAGCCGTTCCTCAATTGGAAATGGCTGGAAAAACAGGTACGGTAGAAAACTTTACCCGTATCAATGGAAAGCGTTATCAATTAGCCGATCACTCTGTATTTGTTGCCTTTGCGCCTATTGATGATCCACAAATTGTCGTAGCCGTTTTTATTGAAAATGGAGTTTGGGGTGCACGATGGGCAGCGCCAATTACGAGTTTAATGCTTCAAAAATACTTACTTCCTGAGGTTGTTCGCACTGATTTAGAGAAGCGAATGTTAGAAGGAAGTTTAGAAAGCGAATACAACAAAGTTTTACAATTATACAATTTAGCGGATAAGCAGAAAAAACAATGAGAAGCGGAAGCGTACAAAAGCATATAGACTGGATAACTATTTTGTTATACCTTTTACTTGTTGTTGCAGGATGGGTAAATATTTATTCTACTTCACTACCAAGTGAGGAAGCTAGTATTTTTGATTTTAGCCAAATATACGGTAGACAACTGGTCTTTATTTTGACGTGTATCCCCCTTATCATCCTTATACTCGCTTTAGACACTAAGTTTTACGAAAAATACGCCTTGATCTTTTATATCATAGGGATTCTATCCATTCTCGGTCTATTCGTCTTTGGTAAGTCAGTAAAAGGACAAACCAATTGGTACCAAATTGGAGGATTGGGAATACAACCCTCTGAGTTTGTAAAGACAACCACTGCTCTACTCTTAGCCAAGTATTTTTCGGATCACCAAGGAACGTTAAAGACATTTAAAGAGCAAATAACTGCCTTTACCATCATTGGAATTCCCACCTTACTTATTTTAAAACACGACACAGGAAGTGCGATGTTATTTGCATCCTTAATCTTTGTGTTGTATCGAGAAGGTCTTCCCTCTTGGTATTTGTGGTCGGGATTTATCACAATTGCTTTATTTATTGCGTCTTTAGTTGTAAAACCTTCGTTAATAATCACAACCATTGCATTATTAACACTTCTACACTACTACTTTAACAAAAACATCAATAGAAACCCCTTTATTTATCTTATTTTAGCCACCGTAATGTGCGGCTTTGTACTATCCGTTGATTATGTGTATGACAATGTACTTGAACCCCATCAAAAGGATAGAATAAACGTTTTACTCGGCGAAAATGTAGACCTCCAAGCCGAAGGATATAATCTGAATCAATCGAAAATTGCTATTGGTTCAGGTGGATGGCAGGGTACTGGTTTCCTTCAAGGAACACAGACCAAAGGTGGCTTTGTGCCCGAACAACACACCGATTATATCTTTACAACTGTTGGAGAGGAATGGGGATTCGTTGGTTCTAGTACCATCATCATCTTGTTTCTTTGCTTGTTTTTCCGCTTAATTTATTTGGCAGAAAAACAAAAAAAACGATTCAATAAAGTCTATGGTTATTGCGTAGTGAGTTTTTTATTTATTCACTTCGCCTTTAACATCACCATGCTTGTGGGATTATTTCCTACCATTGGTGTACCCCTTCCTTTCTTCTCCTATGGAGGTTCGAGTTTAATCGCCTTTACCTTATTGCTATTCATCTTTTTAAAATTAGATGCCAATAGAATTAATGAATGGTAATACTCACTACAAACAACAATAAAAACAAAATAGAGAAGAAGAAAATGAAAAAAACATTTTTAATCACCGGACTATGGCTACTTGGTTCAACAGCTATTCACGCACAAGAAGCAGAAAAAACAACTGAAGCAGCACCTGTTTTACCAGAAACTCCAGCTTATCAAATTGTCGAAAGTACTGTAGAGGAACTAACGACAACAGAAGCTCCTATGACAGCAGAAGAGCTCAAAGCATTCAACCAGCAACAGAAGCAAATTGAACGCGAGAGAAAGGCCGAAATTAAGAAGCAAAAGGAAATTGCCAAGACACAGAAAAACATTCAAAAAGCAACTGCTAAATTGAATAAAACGAAGATCAAATACAACAAAGAAAACGATGAGTACAATCGCGATATGGCATTAGGTAAGATCGCTCCTGTTCAGGAATTAAAAATCAAAACGAAATTGCATAAGTACCAAACCCAAATTGCCAATCTAGAATTTGATATTAAAGCAGAAGAATACAAATACGAAACTTTAACGAAATAAGAAAGAAAGCGAAACCTAGGTTTCGCTTTTTAGTTTAGCGTAAACAAAAAAACCGATAACAAAGTTATCGGTTTTTCACTTGTGTGGTGCCTCCAGGAATCGAACCAGGGACACAAGGATTTTCAGTCCTTTGCTCTACCAACTGAGCTAAGGCACCCAGTGCTTGTTTAGTTTAAAATTTGTGGTGCCTCCAGGAATCGAACCAGGGACACAAGGATTTTCAGTCCTTTGCTCTACCAACTGAGCTAAGGCACCAG
>JASLHL010000063.1 GCA_030152225.1 Flavobacterium sp.
AAAAAGCCTCCCACGAAATGAGAGGCTTCTTTTTTACTGGCGGTCTGGACGGGACTCGAACCCGCGACCCCATGCGTGACAGGCATGTATTCTAACCAACTGAACTACCAAACCTTGTCTTTATTGCTGTAATGCGGTGCAAATATACGACCATTTTCTACACTTCCAAATCTACGGGTAAAAAAAAATAAACTTTTTTTCATCAAATCCAGCACACACCTGAGTTTCAGCAATCTAAAAGGTAAAAAAAAATCAACTTTTTTTCACCTTTTAGCATCATTTTGATTTTACATCTACTTTCTTTCCTCTTAATGATCCACAATTCTATCTAAACACCTCCTTTTACTCCTTCTTTTTGCTCTTCCTCATCTCCATTTTATTCTTTTTTCCTTCTTTTTTTTGGTTGAGATCAAGAAAAAAGTTGGAAATAGATCAAAAAAAAACAGAGGTAAGTTGATTTACCCCTGTTTTTTTATCATTTTAATCCTTCGATTGCTCCTTATAAAGCCTCGTTAATTAAATCTTCGTATGTTTTTTTAGGAGCTACTCCTACTTGACGACCTACAACTTCTCCGTTTTTAAATACTAATACGGTAGGAATGTTGCGGATTCCGTATTTTGATGCGAATTCTTGGTTGTTGTCTACATCAACTTTTCCCACTACTGCTTTTCCTTCGAAATCTGAGCTTAATTCAGATACAACTGGAGCTAACATCTTACATGGTCCACACCATACTGCCCAAAAATCTACTAAAACGGGTTTGTCTGATTTTAATACTACTTCTTCAAATGTAGCGTCTGTTATTTCTAATGCCATGGTAATACTTTTTTTACGTTATAAGACAAAACTACTAAAATAATTATACTTACCTCATCCTTTTTAATCAATTTTATCTATTTGAGCATTTACAAAGCTAATTCCTATCCTTTCTATATTCTGCCTTTCTAAATGCACAGGATATTTAACTTCCCTATAGATCACCTTATATATAAAGAACAAGTCATATACAGATAATAAACAACAAGATGTTCAACGTATGCATGTGTTTTTTCCTATTTTTACAAAAAAAAATGCCTGACGATTTAAAAATACTGCAAGACTTTTTACTCCAACGATTGGATATACGTTGCACTAGCTATACAAAAGACCCTGAATGTGAAGAATATATGGGATATACTTGCACCCTAGCTTCGCGGGTTGTTATCTACCGAAAAGCCAAAATAACACCAAAGAAAATTGGACAATTTGTAACCGTTTGGAAACGCAATGAAGCGGGAATTACAACGCCATTTAACCTCACGGACACGCTTGATTTTTACCTTATCCTAACCGAAGATCAAGATCAATTGGGCTGTTTTATTTTTCCTAAATCCGCTTTGGCAGCACAAGGTATCATCTCAACGCCAAAAAGGAATGGTAAGCGAGGATTTCGCGTCTATCCGTCTTGGGTTACTCCAACCAATAAGCAAGCGTTAAAAACACAACAAGAACAACTGCCTTATTTCCTCTCACTCCATGATTGGAATCAACAAACCTTGGCACTTGCTCAATCTATCTTTCACCTAAAATAAAATAAAAAAACGCCTTGCTTTATTGAAGCAAGGCGTTTTTTTATAAGCAATCAAGTCAAATTAATTCAATTTAAACATGACTTGTTGACGTTCTAATTCTTCTAGAAGGTCCGCACTAATTGTAATGCGACTATTTCGACTCGACATCTCAATGCGATTGACGATTCTGTATTCTTCTTTCTTCTCTTCGAGATCAAATGACAATGCATCCTCTCCCATCATCTCTTCTCCTAACTCCCCATCATCATTTATTGGCATATTGAACCTAGGTCTTAGTTTTATTTCATCTTCTAGCTCCACTTTTTCCAACTCATAAATATCAAAGAAAACCTGTTTATCTCCATTGTGTTTATCTAATGTTGCCTTGATTTCATTCAATTTACTCTCACTCAGATCTTTCACATTCAATTGCACGACTAGCTGTTTGGCAAAAGAAGGAATAACTTCGTGCAATAGTTTCATTTCCATGAACTGCAAGCGCGGCTCACCTCGTTCTCCTGTGTCTTTTCTGATCCAACCTTCGTTTACTTGTACGCGTACAAATACAAAGGTATTGGTCAACAGAAAATGCCTAAATTTCAAGAAGTCTTCGTTGAACAAGCGAAACTCAAATGATTCGTCATAACCTTCAATCGTAAAGGCAGCCCAATCTTTTCCCTTTGCCGAGGTTCTAAACTGCACATCGCTAATCATCCCTCCAAAACTCACAACACGACCAGTAAAGTTTTCTAGACGCGCCAGTTCCTCTACGCGTACATTGCAAAAACTCTTCAATTCGAAGCGGAAATCATCCAGTGGGTGTCCTGAAATATAGATTCCTACGACTTCTTTCTCTTTGGCTAGTTTTTCCATTGTACTCCATTCTTCACAAGCAGGTAATAACGGTTCTGGTATTTGTACTTCACTGCTATCTCCAAACAAACTTACTTGAGCTGAATTTTCGCTTTCTTGTGTTTTCGCTCCATATTTAATCGCCTTTTCCAAGAAGGTATTGGGATCCGTAGGATCGGTATAAAAATATTGCGCGCGATGTGTATTTTCAAAACAGTCGAAACCGCCAGCTAAAGCCAAGTTTTCAAAAGCTTTTTTATTTGCAGCGCGCAGGTCAATTTTCTTCGCTAAATCGAAGATCGAGCGATAACGACTAGTGGCACGGTTATCGACAATGGTCTTTACAGCCCCTTGTCCAACTCCTTTTACAGCTCCCATTCCAAATCGAATCGCATATTCATCATTTACCGTAAATTTGTAAAACGACTCATTGACATCAGGTCCTAATACGTGTAATCCCATGCGCTTACACTCCTCCATAAAGAAGGTCACTTGTTTGATGTCATTCATATTATTAGAGAGTACAGCTGCCATATACTCCGCAGGATAATGCGCTTTCAGATAGGCCGTTTGATAGGCAATCCACGCATAACAAGTCGAGTGTGATTTATTAAAGGCATAGGATGCAAACGCTTCCCAGTCTTTCCAAATCTTTTCTAACACCACTGGATCATGCCCTTTTTGTGCGGCTTGATCCACAAACTTAGGTTTCATCTTATCCAAGACATCCTTTTGTTTTTTACCCATCGCCTTACGCAAAACGTCGGCTTCCCCCTTGGTGAATCCCGCTAGTTTTTGTGACAACAACATCACTTGCTCTTGGTATACTGTAATTCCATAGGTTTCTTGTAGGTATTCCTCACAAGCATCTAAATCGTAAACAATCGGTTCCTCTCCATTTTTACGGCGAATGAATGATGGTATATACTCCAATGGTCCAGGACGATACAAGGCATTCATCGCGATCAAATCCGCAAAAACAGTAGGTCTTAGTTCTCGCATGTATTTCTGCATTCCCGCCGACTCGTATTGGAACACCCCGATGGTTTCCCCTCGTTGGAAGAGTTCGTATGTCTTTTCGTCATCAATTGGAATTAAATCTGGGTCGATATCAATTCCCGTTCTATATTTAACCAACTTAATGGTGTCTTTAATCAAGGTCAAGGTCTTTAACCCTAAGAAGTCCATCTTCAGCAAACCTGCACTCTCTGCAACGGAGTTATCAAACTGGGTCACGTATAAGTCCGAGTCTTTTGCAACAGTTACAGGAACGAATTTGGTAATATCGTCTGGGGTAATAATAACCCCACAGGCGTGAATTCCCGTATTTCGCATGGAACCTTCTAATATTTTGGCCTGTTGAATCGTCTCGGCTGCTAGTGAATCTTCTTTAGCCAAAGCGATCAATTCTTTTACCTTATCAAATTCCTCACTGCGCAATACGCCTTTAATCGCATCTTCTCCTTCAGATAAGAAACGAGCTAAGTTCCATTTAGAAGGCATCATACCCGGAATGAGCTTTGCAATTCGATCGGCTTCAAACAGCGGTAAATCTAATACACGAGCTGTATCTCGAATAGCTGATTTCGTCGCCATCTTACCATACGTAATAATTTGAGCCACTTGATTGGATCCGTATTTATCGATTACATAATCCATTACCTTACTGCGTCCTTCATCATCGAAGTCAATATCAATATCGGGCATGGATACACGATCTGGGTTCAAGAACCGCTCAAAAAGCAAGTCGTACTCAATCGGATCTAAATTGGTAATTCCCAAGCAGTACGCTACAGCAGATCCTGCAGCAGATCCACGACCAGGTCCTACAGAGACTCCCATTTGACGAGCAGCTGCGATGAAGTCTTGTACAATTAAGAAATATCCTGGATATCCCGTACGCTCAATAGTAGCCAACTCAAAATCCAAGCGTTCGCGTATTGCTTCGGTTACCTCTGGATATCGGCGTTTTGCCCCTTCATAGGTCAGGTATTTCAAATAGTTATTTTCCCCTCGTTTCCCAGAGCCATCCCCTTCTAAATCACGTGCATCTTGAAACTCTTCTGGAATGTCGAATTTAGGAAGTAGTACATCGCGATGTAAAACAAAGGGTTCTACTTTATCGACGATCTCTTGTATGTTGTAAATTGCTTCAGGTACATCCTCAAACAATTTTTTCATTTCTTCTTCTGACTTGAAATAGTACTCTTGATTGGGTAATCCATAGCGATATCCTCTACCTCTACCAATCGGTGTACTTTGTTTTTCTCCATCCTTTACACACAGTAAAATATCGTGTGCATTGGCGTCTTTTTTATCAAGATAGTAAGCGTTATTGGTGGCTACCATTTTGATGTTGTGCTTGCGAGCCAATTCAATCAACACTTGATTGACGCGATTCTCGTCTTCTTGACCGTGACGCATGAGCTCAACATATAGATCTTCACCAAACTGCTCTTTCCACCAAATCAAGGCTTCTTCTGCTTGACGTTCCCCCACATTTAGGATCTTACCTGGAATCTCACCAAATAAGTTTCCAGTCAACACCATAACATCTTCTTTATACTGCTCCACGACACTTTTATCGATACGTGGTACATAATAAAATCCATTTGTATAAGCGATCGAAGCCATCTTCGCTAAATTGTGGTAGCCATTTTTATTTTTTGCCAAGAGTACCACTTGGTATCCATTGTCTTTTTTGGTGCGATCGAGGTGATTTTCGTTAACAAAAAACTCACAACCTACAATAGGTGTAAGCAAAGGCAAGGGTTGCTCTCCATTTGTCAAACGCTCTTTATTTTGCGCTTCGATTCCCTTGTTGTGGTTATTGACTGCCATTACAAAGTGGAAGGCTCCCATCATATTTCCGTGATCCGTCATCGCAATAGCTGAGAGATTCATCTCACCCGCTTTTTTAACTAAATTGGGAATTCCAATGGTGGATTGTAATACAGAAAACTGGGTATGTACGTGTAAATGGGCAAATTTTGCTTGTTGAAATTTCAAGCGCTCTTCGGAAGATATTTTTTCCGTTGCACTACCTTGTAATTTCGCTAGACGTGCTCTGATTTCATCCGAAGCTTTCTTTAGGTTGATGTGTTTTAACCCAACTGGTTGAAAGGGCTGTGGATTAAAATCCGTATAGCGTTGAACGTAGGTATCATCACATTGCAGTTCTTCTTTAGAGAAAGTTCCACGTTTAATCAACTCTAGAAAACAACGCGTGGTTGCCTCTACGTCAGCGGTTGCATTGTGTGCCTCTGCAAAAGCGTCTCCAAACAAATAGGTATGCAATTCTGTAAGTGTAGGCAATTTATAGCGTCCTCCACGTCCTCCAGGTAGTTTCAGCATTTCCGCTGTAACTTCGGTACACGTATCTAATACAGACATCTTGGTTAGGATACTATCCACGCCCATACGATAGAACTCACAACCCATAATATTGACGTCGAAACCAATATTTTGTCCAACTATAAAACGAGCTTTAGACAAGGCAATATTGAATTTAGCCAAGGCTTCTTCCAGATCGATACCTTGCTCTTGTGCTAATTCTGTAGAAATTCCGTGAATACGTTCAGAATCATAAGGAATATTGTATCCTTTTGGTTTAATCAGATAATCTTGATGTTCAACAAGGCGCCCCATATCATCGTGTAACTGCCATGCGATTTGCACACAACGCGGCCAGTTATCAGTATCCGTTAAAGGAGCAGACCAACTCTTCGGAAGCCCAGTGGTTTCCGTATCAAAAATTAAATACATACTTGATTTATAGCTTATTAACCCAAAAAAGGGAAGATTTGTACCAATTTCAAAGGTACAAAAAAAGCCGCTTACTTCGTAAGCGACTTTTCTCAATATAAATAAATTTACAAATCTTTATTTTCCTTTTTCTAAGGGGATTCTATAGAATACTCCTCCGTCGAATGCTTTTCTATCTACATAGCGCTTCACTAAGGTCCCATCAGGTCCTATTTCATTTTCAGGTAATTTATTTGCATTCATATTGATCACAAACGTTCCTGAAATTGTTCCTGGAACTTGTTTATCTGCTGAATCAAGGATAACATAGCCTGGGCGATTTACTGGTTTCTCTCCTACTAATGACAAGGCATCAGTAGCATAGGAAGCTTTGATCTTCTCAAAGTCATTGAATACCAGATAATCCGCTTTGATATTATCTGTTGCGTTAAACTCGTATTTTGCACCAAATTCATAATCTGGCAAATAAATTCTCAACTGAGTAGAATCCGTTTTAGCATCAATGATCAACGTCTTATCATTTACCACGTATGCTTTAAAGCTTTGTGGCTTATATTCAGCAAAATGACTATAAGGATTCCCGTTTATTCTAGCTGTATCCGTTATTGCCTCTAACGTCATCGTAGCGTGCATACCAGGATCTGAAAATTTAACATCATTTTCACACGCCATAAATCCTAGAGCCAAAGCAAATATTCCTATTATCTTTCTCATATTATACTAACCTATTAGTGATATATATACATCGCAAAAATATATTTTTTATTGTTCATAAAAAAATTTTTTTAATAAAACTTTAACTTAGACAACAAACTAATTTTTATGTTTCCTTATAATTACAATTCATTGACTTTGTAAGCAGTAGCACTCTCTTGAATCTTTTGAGAAAAATACAATTTTTAACTGTACAACCCATATACTATTCCCTTTATTGGGATCACTTTTTTTAAAGCAATAAAATTCACCTAAAAGGCATCTAACATTGAGAATCAAATACAGCAATTACCCTTTGTCTTTCACAGTACCCCCTAGCCCTACCCTCCCTTACTTCTATTTTTCATTCAGTAACTTCTTTATAATCAAGGAGCTTTGATTTTATTTTTTTCTATTTTATTCATTCAACTAATTAAAAAAGTTAGTATCTTTGCGCAAATTTTTAACCGAGGTCGGGTACCTCAAACAAAACACATTATTATGTCTGTAAAAATTAGATTACAAAGACACGGTAAAAAAGGAAAACCTTTTTACTGGGTAGTAGCTGCTGATTCACGCGCTAAAAGAGATGGTAAATACTTAGAGAAAATCGGTACGTACAATCCAAACACAAACCCTGCAACTGTTGAGCTAGATGTAGATTCAGCTGTTAAATGGTTATTCAATGGTGCGCAACCAACGGATACTGCTAGAACATTACTTTCTTACAAAGGTGCTTTATTGAAACACCACTTACAAGGTGGAGTGAACAAAGGTGCTTTAACTCAAGAACAAGCAGATGCTAAATTTGCAGCTTGGTTAGAAGAGAAAGCAAACAAAATCAACGCGAAAAAAGATGGTTTAACATCTTCTAAAGCGGCTGATAAAGCACAAAAAATCGCTGCTGAAAAAGAAGCTAACGCTAAACGCGCTGCTGCTAACGTAGCTAAAGCTGCTGCTGAGTCTACACCTGCTGTAGAAACTGAAGAAGCAACTGAAGAAAACAACGAAGAAACTCAAGCATAATTTCTTGGCGATATGCGTAAAACAGATTGTTTCTATTTAGGCAAAGTCGCAAAAAAATTTAGCTTCAAGGGGGAACTCTTGGTCTATTTAGACACAGATGAACCTGAGTTATACGAAAATTTGGAATCAGTGTTCGTTGACTTTAACGGACAACTGGTTCCTTTTTTTATTGAAGATGCTTTTTTGCACAAAAACGATTTCCTAAGAGTCAAATTTGAAGACTGTAATTCGGAAGAAGAAGCAGATCGCCTCATTGGATCGGAATTGTATTTGCCCCTGAACTTATTGCCCAAACTAGAAGGAAATAAGTTCTATTATCACGAAGTGGAAGGTTTTGAAGTAGTGGATATCACCTTGGGTTCTGTTGGAACTTTAGTGCGTATTAACGACAGCAATTACCAAGCCCTATTCGAAATTGATCACCAAGGTACAGAAATCTTAGTGCCCATGATTGATCAACTTATCGAAGAAGTAGATCGAGAAAACAAAAAATTAATCCTCAATATCCCCGCTGGTTTAGTGGACTTGTATTTAGGTAATTAATTTTTATCGTTAATAGTATCAAACACCTATAAAGGAAGCTTTTCTTTATAGGTGTTTTTTTTGCGGTTTATCATATCTAATTCACATTGATTTTGATGATCAATGAATCTACACTGCGTTTCGAATTTCGATTTGTTTGAGGTAGGATTTCTCACCCACTCATCTTCTCATCACCTCACCAAATTTGCGCTAGACTAATCTGTTTCCTCTAACATAAATAAATCCTCCACAGCTACCTCAAAGTAACGCGCCAACTTTAACGCTAACACCGTAGAAGGAACGTATTTATTCTTCTCCATGGCATTGATCGTTTGTCTAGTAACTGAAATAATAGTGGCTAATTCTTCTTGTGTTATATTTTTAATGGCACGTTGTACCTTTAACGTATTCTTCATCGCATTATTTTTTATGGCGCACTACTAAATAGTGAAAACGGAAAATAAATAAAATCAACATGGTAAACATATTGTAGATCATGACATAAAAAAAGTCAAAACCGTAAATCAAGACAAAGGCCAAGAACAACAAAATATAGTTGATCAAAAAAGACCATTGAAACGATTCCAATCGCAATTTAGCAATAAATTCATCTTCTATTTTTTCCTTTGAAAAAGCAACGCCCAACCCGCCAATTAAAAATAAACTTCCAATCAAGGTAGTGGTGATATTCGCCTTGATTACAGTGAAAAAAGCCGTATTATCCGTTAAAAAATAACTTCCCGCTATACTAAATACCGAAGTTTCTAAAAAAGGAAGTTCCTCTTGTCCCGTTAGTTGTAAATAGAACCAAACAAGCGTACTCAGGATCAATAAGATCCAACCAAACTTCTTACAAGCGTGAGGTAATAAAAATTTTGTCTCCATCGTTTTTTGATTATAAAGTTGTTTCAAATGTAATAAAAACTTTTCATTATGTATGAAATACCTTACATTTAGGACAGTATTTTTTACATTTAGATTGCATTCATTCGGATCATACGTGTCGTAAACGCTTTGGGATGTTCTTGAAATAAAATTAAAGTAACTCATCTAATAAGCTTCTTTCCCAAAGTTTCAGTTCTTTCCTCCTGTTATTCTTTATCGAAATAAAAGGCTACATACTACTGTTTCTCTAGTATCCGTATACCTTCCTTCGACAATCCTTGGACCATGCTAGGAGATTACAAGGAAAAAAGGCCTTTTTGTCGAAGAAGACTCGAAGAAGACTCGAAGGATTCCTAAACCATACACAGTAATTCCTGCAACAGATTTGTACAGATTCCTATATAGAAATCACGTGATTCTATCGAAAAATAACCTATACTGTATTCACATTACCTCATCAACCTTTGTATTTTTTGTACTTTTGACCTTCAAAATTACACGTATTCTTATGTTTCAATTCAAACAATTCACGATACACCAAGACAAATGCGCCATGAAAGTAGGTACGGATGGTGTACTTTTAGGTGCTTGGACTCCCATAGACCACAATCCATCTAAAATATTAGATATTGGTACAGGTACAGGATTAATTGCCTTAATGCTTGCCCAACGCACCGATGCGGAACAAATTGATGGGGTAGAAATTGATGCCGATGCCCATGAACAAGCCATCGAAAACTTTGAGAATAGTCCGTGGGGGGATCGTTTATTCTGCTATCACGCAGGATTAGAGGATTTTGCAAATGGCATGGATGAAACCTATGACCTGATTGTCTCCAATCCTCCTTTTTATAGCGAAGATTACCATACTTCGGATGAAAAAAGAGATCAAGCGCGTTTTCAAGAAGCACTTCCCTTTGATTTGCTCATTGAAGCAGTGGAGTACTTTTTAGCTGAAGATGGCATATTTAGTTTGATCATTCCTTCCAAAGAAGAAGAGCGCATCATGTACCTCGCTGCGGAGTTTGACATCTATCCTATGCAGGTAACTCGTGTAAAAGGAACGCCTACCAGTGAGATAAAACGCAGTTTACTTGCTTTTTCGAGAAAGCGAATAGAGAAAATTCCTCTAAATGAACTGACAATTGAAGAAAAAAGACACTGTTACACCCCCGAATT
>JASLHL010000347.1 GCA_030152225.1 Flavobacterium sp.
GCCTGCAAATATACTAAAAAAAATAGAGTATAAATAAATATATCACAATATATAAACATTAAACATAATAAATAATCAAAACAATAACGAAAAATAACACATTATTATTAAAATAAAATGTTATTTTTAAATTGATCTAGCTTGTAGTTCATTAAATGTGATAAAAGTGTTATTTATTTTAAAAAAACGCAATTTAAAAAAACACAACTACCTAATTAACAACAACTTACACTTGCTAAAAATGATTATACTCGATTATTTCACTAGATAAGGAGCGCTAATTCTCATTCTTGCCTTTCTTTTGATTGCCAAAGTCTCTTGGTGCGATTTATATTCCGATGGGGCGGATTTAACATCAAACGCAATCTAGCACAAGCTAACGCACAGATTGCAAATCCGCGTGATCGGTATCCCCCAAAATGGGGCATAAAAAAAAGGATGTTCACCTGGAACATCCCTTTTTCATTCACTAGTTTTCTTCTCCAATAGGCAGATAAAGACTAGTACTACACTCCGTATTGCTCAAGTTGCTAAAAAAGAACCAAATGGCGCAATTAGCAGCATCAAAGCTCTCCGGTAGTGGTGTAGAAAAACTAGCTGCGTCACGTCGAACCACGCGTTCAAAAACACGCATGATTTTCTGTTGCTTTTCGTATACCAAAATAGTGAGCAAATCTGTAGCTGCTGCAAGTCCCGAAGCTATAGCGGAAGGCCAAGCGAGGTTCAGGGTGTCATTTTCTACTGTCACACTGTTCATCGGTACGGTTGGTATACTACCTTTGCTTACTACTACCTTGTCTAATCGAATCGCAAAACCATCTTGCTCTGGCGCTATCGCTTCTTGTAGGTGATAGGATAAGGCTAAATTTACTTTAGACTTTAGTCCGCGATCCGTACCGAAATAGCGGTTAAACAGTGCGTTAAATGGCTGTAAAAAATTAGACATTAACTTGAATTTACTTCGCTGTTCCACCTGTAGCTTTGATGGTTTTTTTCCTGATTTTCGCGGAATAGCTCTAATAATGTTTTTACCTCTCCAGTTTGCACCTACTACCGTACCTACTTTGCCGCTAACGCCGCCTAAAATTCCTCTTTTAATTTCTGCCATAATTTACGTTGTTTACTGTTACTATTTATTTTACAATTACGCTTTGCTATTCACGTTTTTCATGAATACACTGCAAACTTACATCAGTCAAAATTAACCTGAAATACCCCCTTTCCTATTCTTCCCTTATTGGGAAAACAAAAGCACAATTGTCCTTATTTAGCGCTATAAAAAACACATAAATAATTGTTTTTCAGCCGTTTACCTTGTTTTGTTTTCGTTTTGTTTGGGTCTTCTTCGGTAAACCTGAGTATTTACGGGGGATTACCGCCCATTTACCGAAGCTGACTCAAACATGACCCGAACAAAACCCACCCTCTTTCCGGTTTACTGCAAGAAAGTAAGCACTTCTTCTTCGTCTAAACTCATGTACAAACAAAACTCTTTGCAGGTAACTAATGCGCCTGAAGGCTTTTGGAACTGTCGGCGAACCCTAATTAAAATTTTCAAGGCTGTTCTATAGCTGAGCCCTGTAAGGAGCATCACATCAGTAGGATAAATAATAATTCTTCCTCGTTTTTTCATTTTACTCATCGGATTTGATTTTGCGATTAATAGGCTAAAGTTAGCCGAAATGGGAATGAAATAGCCAATAGTACGCTACTCGGTTCATCAGGAATCGAGAAGGACAATTTCACCTTTTTTACTCCTTTGTATGGACACGTATTCCCAAACACGCCCCTGCCTCTTTTATCGCTCGAAAGTTTCTAACACCTTTGCCATAAAGGAAATAAGAACAACAAAACAAACCACAATTGTATGGGTACACTAGTATTACATCGGCTGTATTTGCCCGAAGCCACCCATGGGCTTCTGCAATTTGACGGCCAAGACATTTGCCTCACCCTAGAGCTTCCATGGGCGGCCAATCAAGCGTATATCTCTTGCATACCGGAGGGAACCTATCCTGTGTTCCATCGGCACAATGAGCGCTTCCAATCTCATCTTGAAGTCAAGAAAGTGCCTGATCGAAGCCTGATTTTGTTTCACCCTGCAAACAATGCAAAATACGACTTGAAAGGTTGTATTGCCCCTGTCAGTCAACTTCTGGCTCCCCTTTGGGGGAGTCGTTCGCGAATAGCTATGCGCAAGCTACTCGCCGCCGTAGAAGAAGCGCTAATTGACCAAGGCGTACAGCTTCAAATACAGGAAGCACAAGCATTAACTATTGTTCAACAAATTAAAAAAGGAAAACTATGAAACAAATTCTTTTGCGAGCCCAAGCTCCCACACCGCGATTTTTCAAAATCTTGCGTACCATTGGTTTAAGTTTAGCTGCTATTAGTGGTGGTATTCTCGCCGCACCTGTAGTCTTACCTGCCGTTATTACTACTGTTGCTACCTACTTAGCCGTAGTTGGTGGTATTGTTTCCGCCATTAGTCAGATTACAGTAGACGATGAATAGCCTGCTGTTTTTCCCTACCTACTGCTAGCTGTGTGTAACAGAACCCCCTTGGTCTAACAATGAGACACTGTACTTCTCCTCTTGTGGTTAGCTAGGTTTGTTCTGCTTATCGAAGCCAAACAAAAAAGAGGACAGCTACCTTGCGTACTGTCCTCTTTTCCTTTGCTTCCATGCGCCAGCCTAGGCGTTACTAAACGACGCCCTATAGGCGATACGATTCGCCTTAGCTAGCCGTCTTATTCTGCATATTCCTCCCATTTTCCCTTAAAATGTTGATGCATTTCTGTCACAAAATTTGGCTCGAAATTCTTTCGCTTTTTACAAGCATGGAGGGTTTGAAAAAAGTTTTTGCTAATTTTTATTCCAAATAGTGCACCAAAAGCATCTGCCCATGTGATCAAGTTATCTCTGTCTTGATACTCTCCATTGCAACAGCTCGCTGTATAGACCAGCAAACACAAATCTATCTTGGATCGTTTCCATTGCAAAACAGCGCAATCACTCTGATCCATGCGATAAAAAAAATCCCCTTCGAGTTGTTTAATAATCAGCTGTAAGGCGCTAAAATAAACCCCATAAAAGGCGGGATAGTTGGCATCAAAAAAGGGCCATTCCTCTTGTGCATCTTTCGCCAAAATATAGGCTTTACCCTCGGTATAATCGGTCTGAAGTTCATTTGAACAAAATGCGTTATATTGATAAAACGCCTGCAATCGATACTGCTTATAGTGCAGTAATTGTTGACTGATATACGCATTTCTTTCGCTGGGAAATGAGGGACGTAAGCTGTGGAATATAGTCATTTCACGACAATACAGATAGTAACAATGCACTTCGAAAAACTGATTTTCATAAAAAAAGCACTCCTCTTTGCGGGATCTAAAGGCACTATTCTGCGCAATTGTGCACATATCATGGAGTATTTTTCTCCATTGGTGGGTATAGGCTGACCATTCTTCAACAGAAATCGTCGAAATCTGTTCCATTTTTTCAATTAATTGCATTTTTTGTTGCATGCAATCGCTTACTTTCTTTTTCATTGTTTATTTAGCTTTTTTAGCGTCGTCTAAATAAAAGAAAAACAAGAAAAAAAATACAACAAATCGTAAAAAGCGTCATTATTCCATTCACTATACACAGGAATAGAACAAATCAAGACTATTAGTAAATGATTCAATATACCTTGAGTGGCTACATTCGCTTCATCAACACATGAGGTATGAACTATATTAAACATTTAAACAGTTGGTTTGAGATTTTACAAACCAAGACCGAAGCCACCCCTACGCATATTGCTTTATATGTGATACTCTTTCACCTGTGGAATCAACATCGGTTTGCCCCTTCCTTCGGAATTAATCGGCAGCATATTGTACATCTCTGCAAAATAGGCAGCAACAGCACCTACAGTAAATGCATGAGAGAACTAAACGCCTGGGGATGGATAATTTATAAGCCAAGTAAGTCCAAATACGGCGTGAGTCAAGTGTCGATCGTGCCCTATCAACAGCTTATCAAACAGCAGTTTCCTCCTACTGCTGGGCTTGATGCAAACCACAGTACGACAGCAGTAGCTACTCCGAGTAGTACACCAAGTAGTACACCGAGTAGTGATGCAAGTACAACGCAAGCAGTGGATCACTTATTAAAACAACAAAAGGAGAAAGAAGAAAATACAAAACAGGACAATAGTAAATTAATAAATAAATTTTATGAGCCACTTTAAAATACAATTAGAGGATACTTTTAAATTCCATGTAGAAAAACGAAAAAAGATCTATGAGCTCGAACGCTGTGAAGCCTTTATACTCGAACGCGGTAAGGACATCTATGGGCATCATTTTATGATGAGTTTACATCAACGGCAAACGTTTTATAAGTTGCTTGCCTATGCTATTGAAGATGCCGATACGATGGCGGAACACAACCTCGATCCCCGTAAAGGACTTTTGTTGATGGGGGCACAGCAAACGGGAAAAACGGCCTATATGCGGTTGATTCAGTATTTTTTTTCACGCCGACGTCTTTACCTCATCAAAAGTAGCAGACTCCTCGCTCAAGATTTTTCCTGCCAAGGCTATGAAGCTTTTACGCCTTTATTTGCGCCAAATGCCAAGGTAATATGCCTCGATAATATAGGAACAGAACAACAGGCCAAGTTCTACGGTTCTACTTGCGATGTAGTTCAGAATACACTCGAACATTTTTATGAACAGCGCTTTGACCTCGCCTATCCGCGCTTGCATTTTACCACTTCTCTTTCGGCAAATGAACTAGAGAAAAAATACGGGATCGGTTTTAGGCAGATGCTAAAAGAAATGGTCAACGTTATTGTTTGTGAGCACTAAGCGCAAAGGCAAAACACAAGCTGTATCTGAGGGTGTGGATTTGCACTTCGTGCTGGGTATTCCGTTTCGATTTGTGCCCGTGATTTCGGACTACTTGTGTCCGTGATTTCGGTCAAACTGTGCCACTCCGATGGCGCGGATTTGCAATCCCTTCCGATGGCGCGGATTTGCAATCCGTGCCTTCCGCTATATCCGATAGGGCGGATTAAAAGATAAAAATATCAAACAAACATTTCAAATGTCGTTATAAATTCAAATATAAACTCCGATGGCGCGGATTTGCAATCCCTTCCGATGGCTCGGATTTGCAATCCGTGCCTTCCGCTATATCCGATAGGGCAGATTAAAAGATAAAAATATCAAACAAACATTTCAAATGTCATTATAAATTCAAATATAAACTCCGATGGCGCGGATTTGCAATCCGTGCCTTCCGCTATATCCGATAGGGCGGATTAAAAGATAAAAATATCAAACAAACATTTCAAATGTCATTATAAATTCAAATATAAACTCCGATGGCGCGGATTTG
>JASLHL010000240.1 GCA_030152225.1 Flavobacterium sp.
CTAAAGGAAATAACATCTTTAATTTCTTGTGAAAAATTTTCGTCCATATTAACTGAATTTAGGTGATTATTTGTTTCTATAAATATAGTAAAGGCAAAAAGCATACCTAGGTCTCTTTTATTGCCCTTCTGTCATATGCTAATTGACAAAAAAAAACTGGTAAATAAAAATATTAAGCCCTGTTTTTTTCATGCTATAGCGACAAAATGAATGCCAAATAGGTAAATTATTCCTTAGTTGAGGAAAAAAAACATAAAAGTCTATTTGAAGTTCTGTTGGTTGTAAAGTAGGGTAATATTGTTAATTAGGTTATAAATAACTTAATAATAACTGTTTTTTGGTTAAATGATGAATTAAATATTGTTTTATTGAAATTGAAAAAAAGAGAATCTTGTTTTATTTTAAGTAAAAATTAACTAAATTTAAAGGTGTTGGCTATTTATTAAGGATATTTTATTATTTTAGTCCATCATTAATAGCCTGTTTCGGCCCAGTTTAGATCAATCAAAAACATAAGTTCATTGTATGAGGAATAATCGATTTTTTCAATATACCTGGACAGCATTGCTGTTGTTTAGTTTTGGTGTTACCCAAGCATCTGAAGTATATCAACAAATAGAAGATCCTGTGAGGTCTACTTCATTGGAAGACCCCAATAGTATCTGTTCACAGGTGTTTACTCAATTGCCTTTTATTGAACTCTTTTCCGAGCAATCACCTACTTTGGGCTGTTGGCGCGTGCTAGATAAAAATAGCGATGGTATAACCTGGGAGTTTCCCCAGTTAAATAGTACAAGAAATGGAGATGTAGGTATAATCGTTAATCCTAGTAATCCCCAACCGGATGACTGGTTAATTTCGCCCCGAATTCGCGTAAATGGAAATCAAAGACTTCGCTTTTCCTACAAGCAAATTACACCGGTGAGACAACCACCTCTACCTCGAACGATGTCTAATATTCAAATCCGAGTAAGTAAATTAGGAAGTATACATAATTCCTATTTGGTGGAAGAGTTCGTTTATGAAATTACACCTATACTGTTGTATTCAGATAATCCTGGTTTTATGGAAGTGATATACGATTTAGTAGATATCCGTACAGGTATTCCAATTTCAGGAGATATCAATATTGGCTTTCATATGGTTGGATACCAATATGGAGAAGAAGGAATGAATAATTATTTATCGCTCGATAATTTTGTTGTAGAAGATATTCCAGGAGTAGGCGCAATTAAACCTCCTGTGGATCTTCCTTATGAAACAGGATTTGAAACCGAGACTCCTTTTAATATATGGAACGATTTTACGGATCAGTGGACCATCGGTACTGCTGTCCACAATGGAGGAGAAAATGCATTGTACATCTCAAATGATGAAGGAGTACACAATGATTATACCTTAGGGATAACACAGGCTTCTCATGCCTTTATGGATTTTAATTTACCTGATGATCGCGATGCGTTAAACATCGAATTCGATTTGCGTTCACTGGGATTTGAAGATGACCTAACGAATGACTATTTTAAAACAGGATTTATCGTGCGGGTTTTTTTAGCTGATGAACATCAGCCTGTTGCGCGAATTCCTTATTTTCATTATAGGCGAAACGTAGATGGGGGATGGTCATCCCCAGTAAGTGTAGGTAAAACTCTTTTTGAGGATACGGTATTGAAAGATCCGCCTGCAAACTTTGAACGACTCCAGCTCAGTATTCCATGGGAACCTGATTTTGAAATGCCAAATTATCCATACGATTACTTAAGAGGAAATGTTGTTCGAATAGATTTTGAATTTGTTAGCGGAATAGAGGAAGAAAAGCGTCAAGCGGTGGCAATAGATAATTTAAATATATACACTTCTTGTGACCTTGATGTAGAAAGCATTGAAACGAATCCAGATGGACCTCGTCCTTTTCTTATACTTGATAATGAACCAGATACTTTCACGACGACATCGTTTATAATTGAAGATATACGTATTATCGATGCGGTTTACATGGCAATGAATCCGCGTCCTGAGCGTGGCTCACGAAGTTTGTTGGGCTTTCGTTTTGATATGATTATTTCTCCTGTTCCTGTTGCAGATCCTGACAATCATCCGTTTACCTTCACTAGTCATTATGGACCTTTTAGTGCTAGTGGCTTAGATCCCATGATTCGAAATTATCATGTTTACTTTAGACCTTTGTGTATTTCGGGTACAGGAGATGTAACTTATGGTGATTGGGATCATGCTATAGTAAGAAAACCGCAAGCTCCTGCTGAGTTAACATTTTTAGATGGGTTTGAGGATATGTTTTCCGATCATTGGGACCTAAATATGTGGCCTAATCCTAATTGGCCTATATTATTACAAACTACGAATCCCAATACCTGGTGGATCGGAGATGCAGTTTCGTTTGCAGGTGATAAAGCACTGTATATTTCGAATGATGAAGGTGAAACATACCAGTACTCAACCACCGTAAACTCCTCAGAAGCGACAAATGCATATGCTGCGAGAATGCTAATTATTCCTGAAGATGCTGTAGAAACCTATGTATCGTATTATTATCAAATTCAAGGAGAATTTAGAGCGGATCAACCTCGGGATTATTTCTATAATCGGATGAGTTACTTCAGACGTGTCGTAGGAACCGATGGAATACCAAGAAATAATCCGGAATCTCAATTAAGAGGTAGACCTTTTTATGTGGATTCCAATGGTTGGCAAAGAGAGGTAAACGTAATGGATGTAGAAGAACCCATGCGAGATCATGAACAGAACCCTTATGTGTTTTTTCATTTTGGGTGGATCAATGATCAACAAAATGGAGCCCAACCTCCTGCGGCAATTGATAAGGTAAAAGTCATGGCAAGTAGTTGCTTTATGCCAACTAGTGTGGACGCTAATTTTATAGAAGGAACAAATAACGTTGAACTTTCTTGGACTCCTCGTGGAGAAGAAACACAATGGGAAGTTTTTATTACAGAACTAGGAGAGGATGGACCAGAGCCCGAAGATCGAGGTACTTTGGTAACAGACAACCCTTCGTATATCGTGAATAATGTAGAAGAAGGAAAGTACTTTATTTTTTACGTAAGAGCCGTATGTGGGCCAACTTTATATGAACGAAGCTTTTGGCAAGGACCTGGTGAGTTTTTCTATTCCCAAGACACCACCTGTTTAGGGATTTCGAAAGATGAGTTAGATCTTCCTACCAATGAATCTGGAGAGTATATCATTTGTGATGATACTTCAATGCAAACTACGTTAAAAGTTGATTTTAGCGATAGTCGTGGAGCAGACGATTACTATTATAAAGCCATCGATTATGCACCATTATACCCATTTGTCGATACAGGTAGTACTGAAATAATAGGTGATGATACGTGGTCCAATGCAATAGATTTAGGATTTAATTTCTGTTTCTTTGGCAATAGCTATACGAAGGCCTTGTTAACGACTAATGGGGTGATGTCTTTCAGTATTGATGGAGAGACAGAACACGGACTTTATACCCCTCTAGGAGAAAGCAGTGGGGTTTTAGAAAAAGAATTGACCAATGGAACAGTGGAAGATGCGCCATTTGTTGATGCTATATTTGGTGCGATGCAGGATTTAGATCTGGCTAATTCACCTGCCGATGCTTCTGTAAACTATAAAGTATATGGCGAGTTTCCTTGTCGAACTTTTGTGTTTAATACCTATCATGTAGCACTGCAAGGAGAAAACTTTGACCCAAATAATATTGAAGGAACCACGCAAACTTCTCAGATTGTGTTGTATGAAAACACCAATACGATTGAGGTGTTTATTAAAAAGCGACCTATTGCAGGTTCAGGTAGCGAAACTAATAACCGAAAAAGTGTGATTGGAATTATTAATCACGATGGCTCAGAAGCAAGGTATCCATTCTATAGAAATACAGGGACGTGGAGAGCGACAGAAGAAGCTTGGCGATTTGTTCCTAAAGGAGAATCTCTTGCTGAACTGCAATGGTATAGAAATGGCGAAGCGTTTGCTACAACACCTACGATAGATGTACTGATTGACGACACAGTTGAATATAAAGCGGAAGTAACCTACCGTTTATGTGAAGGTAATGAGGTTGTATTAGAAGAGAGCTATCAGTTTATCAAAGAAGATTTTGATGTATCCGCTATTCCAGAGGTGCAAGTTTGCAGTAATAAAATAGATCCAACAGATGTAGCAACGGTTGAGATAGAAGCGTATACAAATCTCGTTCTGGATCATATTAACGGTACTACTGCAGGTTATACGGTTATCTTTTATGAAGCCGCAGATTTAGAAGATGTTGTTTCCGAACCTTTTCAATTTAGAGGAAAGAAGACGATTTATGTAGAAGTAACGAGTAATTTAAGTGGATGTAAGCAAGCTGGAACAATGACCTTTGTTCAACTTGATCCAGTAATTATTGCTACACTTCCTCCTGTGGAAATCTGTAAAGAGTACATATTACCTAAGGTGGAAGAAGGAGCAGCCTTTTATACGAAACCTTTTGGTGAAGGAGATCGCTATGAAACAGGACAAGTATATAATCAATTAGGTTTGTCCGAATTATACGTCTATAAAAAGACAGCGGAAGAATGTGAAGGACAAAGCGTCTTTAGCCTTTTAATTCACGAAGAAGCTATTGCTATGCAAATAGAAAATCAAGAATTAGCCTGTGAAACTTTTGTATTGCCTCCACTTCCGAAGTACAATCGCTATTTTACTAGACCCCACGGTAAGGGAATAGAGTTACAACCTAAAATGGAAATTCTAACACCTATGGAGATCTTTATCTATGCTAAAAATGGATCAGAACGCGTACTTTGTATAGATGAGAGCCATTTTACAGTGAATTATGATGAATGCCCATTACCGAAGGGAATTTCCCCTAACGGAGATGGTCTAAATGATGCGTTGGATTTGAGTAACCACGGTATTACCCAAATCAAGATTTTTAACCGAGAAGGAGTAGAGGTTTATTCTCATGGTCGTGGATATAAAAAACAATGGTACGGACAAAATAGTTCAGGTAAAATGTTGCCATCGGGAACTTATTTCTATGTGCTAACTTCTCATGGAAAACAACGTACCGGATGGATACAATTGATGTATTAAGAAGATAGATAAATCAGAAAGATCCTATAACAAGGAGCGTAAAGCACCTTGTTTATAGATAACTAAGAATTGCGGCTGTGTTAGTTTTTTATACCTAATACAACCGCAATTTTTTATACCTTCTTTTATTTTGTTCTTATTCAAGAACAAAATAAAAGAAGGTATAGCCATTAGTGCAGATAAAGTTGGGTTTATGCCAAATATTTTCGATGAATTAGGGTTATTTTGGTTAAAATAAAAGAGTAGATAGAGTATATATAAAAATAAAAGAGGATTCTATTTTGTTTTTTAAGTAAAAATTAACTAAAATTATTAAATTTAGCTGTTTTTTAAGAATGTTTTATTATTTTAGTGTGTTGTGAATGGAAGTCGTTTTTAGGCTATATATCAATAAGGGTAATTCGGAAATTATATGAGAGATAATCGATTTTTAAACTATATTATAGTAGTACTACTTCTGATGATTGGAGTGGTGCAAGCTTCGGAAGGAACTAAAGAGGTGAATAGCGATCAAGCCAGCCTTCAAGGATTACAAGATCCACCTCTTGTTTGTACAGATGTAATCACACGCCTGCCCTTTGTTGAGCTTTTTTCCATCGAATCTCCTACAGTTCACTGTTGGAGAATCGTAAATAATAATCACGATGACGCGAGATGGAATATTCCTTATACCACATCAAGTACAACGAATATTAGGGCTACGATGCCTATTCGCATTACAGATGCTTCTCCTGATGATTGGCTTATCTCCCCAAGAATTAGAGTTAATGGACATCAACGGGTGCGATTTACGTATCATATGTCTACCACAGTAGAAAATTACCTACACAATAGAACGATGTGTAATATGGAAATCCGCGTAAGCAAGTTGGGTAGTATTCACGATAATTTTTTGATCGAAGAGTTTGTCTATGAGGTGACTCCTATTTTGTATTATGGGGACCTTATTGCAGGTTCTTATCTAGAAGTAATCTATGATTTGGTGGACCAACGTACGCAACTTCCTATTAGTGGGGACATCAACATTGCTTTTCACTTGACGAGTTGGCTCAGTGGAGATGATACCCTCTATTTGGATAATGTAATTGTAGAGGATATACCTACTCCAGGGGCCATCAATCCTCCTGTTGATTTACCTTATGCTACTGATTTTGAGGAAGAAACTCCTTTTAATTTTATGAATGATGTTACCAATACATGGGTTATTGGATCTGCAGTAAATAATGGAGGTGATCAGGCATTGTATATAACCAATGACGGTGGGGTAACCAATGATTATACGTTGAATCAGACGGAGTCCTCTCATGCGTTTATTGATTTTAATCTCCCTGCCAATCGAAATGAATTACATGTCGAATTTGATTTAAGGTCCGTCGGGTTTGATTTTGAACATTGGAATACGTTCAATAAAACAGGATTCCTTGTTCGTTTATTAGATGCGACTACCAATCAGGCTGTTGCAACCATTCCTTATGAACATTATAATCAAAATAGAGGTAATGGGTGGGATGAGTTTAATTCTCCCATTTTTAGAGATAATCAATTGCTAGAAGAACCAGCAGAATTTAGAAGAATACACCTGACTATTCCCTGGTCAAATACGGCACTACACAACCCCTTGAGGGGAGGAATTGCTAGGTTAGACTTTGAGTTTGTTAGTGGGCAAGATGAAGAAAAACGTATCGCTATAGCCATTGATAATTTAAGTATATATCAAACCTGTGATATAGATCTCGAAAGCAGGGAAGTAAATCCCAATGCCCCTCAACCTAGACTGGATGTAAATAATATAGCGACTACGACTACCTCTATTGCTATACAAGATGTATTGATTGAAACTAGTGAGGATACTACTCGTTCTTTGGTCTCTTGGTGGTATGATATCATTCTTTCCACTGTACCCTTAGAAAATCCAGAGGATCACCCACTTACATTGGAATCGGTTTATATGGGAAGAATGTTTAACGATTTGGATCCTTGGATTAGAGATTATTACATTTACTATAGACCGAAATGTCTAGAACTAGATGGTACGTCTACGTATGGAGACTGGTATTCTCAGAAGGTTAGAAAACCTCAAAATCCTGTTGAATTGACATTTTTAGAAGGTTTTGAAGACTTTTATTATACAGATCATTGGGATATCTCTTCTTCTACTGGTGATGGTGATGGTAATGCACTGAATAAATGGCATGTAGGTGAAGCCGTTTCCTTGACGGGGGATAAGGCCCTATATATCTCGGATGATTTAGGGGAAAATTATCATTATACTACAATGATGCCAAATACTAATACATCTAGTATTACTAGGAAACTGATTATTCAAGACGATGCTGTGGAGCTTTATGTCTCTTATAATTATCAAATAGAAGGAGAATTCAGAGAAAGTTTGGCTAGAGATTATTTTAATAATTCATTAAAGTTCCAAGTGAGTGAAACGGCTTGGCGTCAATATTCCATTGGTCAATTTTATTATGTTGAATCCGATGGTTGGCAAAGAGAAGTGATTGTTACGGATCTTATTGAAAGAATACCAGAAGGAATAACTGATTTTATTTTTACTTGGAACAATGATGAACAAAATGGTGCTCAACCTCCAGCAGCCATTGACAATTTAAAAATCATGGAGAGTAATTGTAAGCGACCGCTCGAGTTAGAGGCTAACTTGATTGAAGGTACGCAAAATATAGAGCTTACCTGGGATCCTCAAGGGGATGAAACCCAATGGGAAGTGTTTATTGTTGAGCAAGGAGGAGCAATGCCCGAACCTGAAGATCGAGGTATTTTAGTAGA
>JASLHL010000246.1 GCA_030152225.1 Flavobacterium sp.
TCAAGCACCAGCAGAAAGTGGAGTGTATACCTTTACGATTGAAATTAAAAAAGAAAATGGTCAAACGGTGAGAAAACAAACACCAGCTTTTTATTTATAACAAAACACCCGATGAGTACTCATCGGGTGTTTTTTGTTTAAGCGTGAGCGATAGGAACCAAGCAAATGAGACTCTACTATAGGGATAGAAAATAAAGTGAGACAAATACATTTTTTAGTCCAAAAATTATTTTTTTTTATTAAATTTATAATTATTGGCTTAAAATAATGTTTATGTTTACAGAAAAAGACAATCTCTATTGGAAGGCATTTAGCGACACAATTAATGCAGAATTTATAGCGCGTCAGTATTGGCATTCTCCTAAAGCAATTCACGTTTATAAGGGGTTTAAGATTGTTTTTGACAACTACTATTTTACAAGTACAGTAGGAACCAAAAGTTATGAATCTTTTATAACCCGTGTTTATTGTAAATTTAAGTATCCTCAATCGTTAAAGATTCGAATAGAGAAAGCGAGTTTTTTTAATCGCTTAGTTAATATTTTTCAGGGTAATTTATACCGCACGTTGGATCGGGAGTTCGATCGTCATTATCACATACATACGTTAAACCCCAATACTTGTGTTTTTTTGTTGCCTGCCATTAGACAAAGCCTAGTTGAGCTCAATATTGAAGGTCTATTTATTGACACCCAAGACGGGATTTGGGGCGAACAATTAGCTGCTAATCAATATGAAGTTGCAGTATATGTGGAAGCTACTCGTTTAAGTGAATCCGAATTATTAGCGTTAAAAGCTTTATTGGAGTGTATTGTAGATGCACTCTGTGATAAATTTCATATCGCAGAGGCACTTACCTAGTTTTATTTTTCTTGAATACTCGCATATACAACATGATCGAGATATTGGCCGTTTTTAAGGGTGTAGGCACGCAAGATTCCTTCTTTTTCCATGCCTAGTTTCTGCATGATTCTACCTGAGGCTTCGTTATAACTAAAGTAGGAAGCAAATATTCGCTTGAGTTTTAAGGTCTCAAAACCAAAGGAAAGGATGGCTTTTCCAGCTTCCGTTATAAGTCCTTGGTTCCAATAGGGTTCAGCTAACCAGTAGCCCAGTTCTGCTTTGTTATGTGCTTGATCAACGCCCAAACCAATCCCTCCAATAATTTGTTCGTTATCCTTGAGTCGGATAGCGAAAATATAAGCATTTCCTTGATGGAGTCCGTCTGCTGCAAGTTTGACCCAAAAACGCCCACTGTCTTCCGTATACGGAAAGGGAATATTAGTTGTATTTTGGTTGTAGATCGGATTTTTCATAATCTCAATAAGATTGGGAATATCATCAAGATGGGGCTGATTTAACAGCAAACGCTCCGTTTTTAATTCCATGTTTTTCATGCTATCGATTTAAACCATTAAAATAGTAAAATAATGTTGTTGTACGTAATATCAACTTCAAAAAAGACTAAAAGATATTGACAATCAAGGGAGAAGTTTGATGCAACCTACCTCATCGATAAACGAGCAGAAACAAAATCTATTGCTTTTTTTATTACTCATTTGTTTGCGTCACTTGCACGATAATTTCGGGTTTATGGACAATGGGAAAATGAACTGAATTGGCAATAAAGCAGTAGGCATTGGCTTTTTGATGCAAAGCTAACGCTTGTTCTACCATAGATGCATCTGTAACCACGACCTTAGGATGTAGGGTAACTGCAGTAAAATATCCTTTTCCATCGGCCTCCTCCTGCATAATTCCTGTAGCGTGATCCGTATAATCAACCACGATAATTTGGTTTACCGCACAAAAATGCAAATACCACAACATATGGCAAGAAGACAAAGAGGAAAGAAATAAATCCTCCGGGTTGTGTTTGCTTGGGTCGCCGCGAAAAGCAGGGTCAGAAGATCCTAGCAGTAGTGGTTTACCTGCAATGGCAATGTTGTGATCTCTTTCGTAATTTTTATAGTGGTCTGTGCCTGTACCTTTATTTCCTGTCCATTGTATGGTCGCTTGATAATGATGTTCTGTTTTCATGGTTATGATGTCAAAAGTAGACCTAAAGATACAGGAAAAATAACCACGGTTGTACTGTCGTTATCGTAGAAATACATTTTAACTAAATATCGACTAAATGGCGTATTATTTTTCGAAGCATTTCTAGAATTAATCCGAATGAACTCAATTTCAATAGCTGTTTTTTTCTTTTTTTCTTAAAATTAGCTTACTATTGTATTTGATTTAAACACTAAATTATGAAGAAGTTAGTCTTGTTTTTGTTCCTTGGATTGGGGCTATCTACCGCTAGTTGTTCCAGTGATGATGCTAGTCCTGCTATTGACTATTCAACTGAGGTTAAGGGTATTTGGGAGGAGTCTACAATTACTTTTTTAGATGAGCACAAAAAAGTAATCAAGGAGATAGTTGCTTTTAATATTGATAACTGTGCGTTGACTCGTATTGAAATCAAAGAGGACATCTTTATTGAGTATTACAGCCGTAAATATGATCCCCAGGCTAATTGTCAAGAAGGTACAGTCAAACATCGTTTAACTTTTGATAAAAACCTATTGATAACAGAATTTCATGGAGATGACTATATCGATAGGGTTGAATACAAAGTGAACCATGTTGACGAGTCAAAAATGGTTCTTGAACGCGAGTCTACTTGGTATGATGGAGCACCAGAAAAAACTCGTTTTATGAAGATTGCATACAGTAAAAAGAGAAAAATCTAAATTATTTTACTAGTACCATTCGAAGGGCTTTTTTAGTTTTAAAAAGCCTTTTTTTAGCTCATAGCCTAAGCAAAGACAGCCTAATAAAGGTTTAGTAGCTAAGAAAAATAGATTGAAATAAAATATTCTCATCTATTTAAGAGGTTATTTTATGTTAATTAAGTTTTGATTTTACATAATGAATCTCACATACTAAACTAATGCGTATTTTTAATACATTAGTCTTGTTAAAATCACAACCATTTCTTAACTACTATTTATGAAAGCAGAAGGAACTACTGTAGAAGAAATCTTATTGCGCATTCCTGCCGAACGCGCAGCGGCATTTAGAAAATTACACCAAACTATTGTAGATCATTTGCCAGAGGGCTTTGAGGCTGCGATTAGTTATGGCGGTTTGGGCTATGTTGTTCCCCATCGTCTTTATCCAGCAGGTTATCACTGCAAACCCACAGAGGCGTTGCCTTTTGCAGGACTTGCTTCTCAAAAGAATTCCGTGAATTTTTACCATATGGGGATTTATTCCGATCCTGATTTATTAGCTTGGTTTGTAGCAGAGTATCCTAAGCATTGCAAGCGTAAATTAGATATGGGAAAAAGCTGTATTCGATTTAAAAACATGGAAGAAATTCCCTTTCAACTTATTGGAGAATTAATGCAAAAAATGAGCATGCAACAATGGGTTGATCTCTATGAAAGTAAATTAAAAAAGTAATTCGAACGAACTAAATCCAATTAAATTATGGCAACAATACACACCTACCTAAATTTTGAAGGCAATTGCGAAGAAGCATTTAACTTTTATAAATCTGTTTTTGGCGGAGATTTTACCTACATCGGCAAATTTGGTGACATGCCTCCACAAGAGGGATTTACCGTATCAGAGGAAGATAAAAACAAAGTCATGCACGTCAGTTATCCCATTGGAAATACGGTTTTGATGGGCAGTGATAGTCTTAGTGACTATGCACCACCTTTTGTTCAAGGGAATAATTTTTCTATTTCAATTAATGCAGAGAGCAAAAGCGAAGCGGATCAATTGTTTGCGGCCATTGCTGCAGGAGGAACGATAACGATGCCTTTAGAACATACGTTTTGGGGTGCTTATTTTGGGATGGCCCTTGATAAGTTTGGCATCAATTGGATGGTGAATTACGACGAGGCGTAAAAGAAATCATTAAACTAATAAATATAAAAAAGGGTTGATCTTGATTGAATCAACCCTTTTTATTTACATATTATTTTAATTCGGTGTCAACCGTCAACTGTTAACTTTTAACTGTCAATGTCCTGCACCAGCGATAATTTTTCCTGCGCCTTTCTTAATTAGAAGTAGGATAAAAGGAATACAGATTAGGAATAAAACCCCTAAGAACATAAATACATCCATATAGGTGAGCACGGTGGCTTGTTTAGTTACCCCTAAATCCAGTAGTGTATAGGCTTTTTGTAGCGCTTCATCTGCGGTAAACCCTTTGGCGATAAAACTTTGTTGTAAGGCTATCACTCGGTTTTGAACCTCTAAGGAGGCTGTATCCAAATGGCTGACTAAAGCCAAACGGTGGTTAACGGTCCAACGGGAGATAAACGTAGTAATTAAAGCGATACCAAAAGAACCTCCTAATTGGCGCATCATTCCCGTAAAAGCAGCACCTTCACCAATTTGTTTGTTGCGCAAATTCGATAGCGATAGGGTGGTAATCGGTACAAATAGCAAACCTAAACCAACTCCGCGTATAACTAAAGGCCAGAAGAAATGCTCTCGACCTGTATCGGGAGTCAAAATAGTATGGGCCCAGAAACTATAGGCAAAAAAGACTAAGAACCCCGTGGCGACCAAGTATTTCGGAGGAACCCCTCGTTGTAACATTCGCGCAATAAAAGGCATCATAAGCGCTGTCATTAACGAACTAGGCACCAACAGCATTCCTGCATCTGTAGCGGTCCACCCTAAGATGGATTGCGTATAGATCGGAATAATAAAAGTGGATCCATAGAGTCCAAATCCCAAGATAAAGGATAATACGGTACCAATCGCCAGATTGGAATCTTTTAGCACCCGTAGGTTTACAATGGGTTTTTCACAGGTCAATTCCCTCCATACAAAGAAAAAGAATCCCAGTACAGAAGTAATAGACAAGGTCAGGATGGTTGAATTTTCAAACCAATCGTCTTGTTGTCCGTGTTCCAATACATATTGTAAAGAACCTACTGCGACGGCTAACAGTATGATACCCAAAAAATCAACTTCGTTTAACTTGCTTTTCTCAGCATATCTAGGACTTTTTACATAGAGTAAGGTCAGTACAGTAGCTAAAATTCCAATAGGTACATTGATATAAAAAATAAAGGGCCACGAATAATTATCAATAATATAACCACCTAAAGGCGGTCCAAGTGTTGGTCCCACAATTACCCCCATACCGTAGATTGCCTGAGCAACACCTCTTTTTTCAACGGGATAACTCTCTGTTATAATCGTTTGGGAAGTAACCAATAAGGCTCCTCCACCTAACCCTTGAATAAAACGAAAAAGTATAATCTCCCATAATGTAGTAGAATATCCACATAAAAAAGAAGCCACGGTAAAGATGATAATAGAAGCGGCAAAATAATTGCGTCTTCCAAATTGTTGTGAGAGCCAGCTAGTCATCGGCACTACAATTACATTGGCAATGGCATAGGCTGTAACCACCCAAGCAATATCGGTTAAGGAAACCCCGATACTTCCTTTCATATCATTCATGGCTACGTTGACAATTGTTGTATCTACAATTTCAAGTAGCGCACAAAGAATAGCTGTAATGGTAATAATTATGCGTCGATAACCATGTTCTACTAAGCTTTCTTCACTCATTGTTGTGTTTGTTTATCGTCCGCTTTTAATATTTACTTCAATATCGACATTCATTCCTGGTTTTACATAGGCTAACATCTCGTCATTCGGATTGGAAAATGTGATTTTAACAGGAATACGCTGTACGGTTTTTACAAAGTTTCCCGAAGCATTATCTGGAGGGAGTAGGGCAAATTTAGCACCCGTTGCAGGGGACATTGAATTGATAGTTCCTTCGAATTTGTGCTTGGGAAAAGCATCTACTTTAATGCTCACAGCTTGACCTTCGCGCATGTATTGCATTTGCGTTTCTTTGAAGTTAGCAACTACCCAGATATTGCCTTTTTGTACCGTATTAAACAAGCCTTGTCCTGGTTGAATTAATTGCCCCGCTTGAAGGTTTATTTTGGATACTTGACCCTCTTCTTTCGCTGTAATAACGGTATAAGACAAGTACAATTCCGCATGATCTAAGTTGGCTTTTGCTTGATCCACTAGGGCTTTCGCAGCATCAATTTGCGAGGTAGAAGCAACCGCTTGTGAACGGCTAATATTCACTTGTTGTGCTACTGCATGGGCTTGTTTTTCGCTCGCTTTGAGCTGCTCTTGTAGTACTACCACTTGTTTTTCGGCCGTTTCTTTTGCTGCTAATGCTTGTTCATACTGTTGTTTGGTAATGGATTGGGTTTGGTACAAGCGATTGTAGCGTTCATAATCATTTGTCGCTCTCCATAGCTGTGTGTTTGCTGCATCGATATTCGCTTTGGCCGTCGCTACATTGGCTTGTGCCGTAGATGCACCAGCTTGAGAGGAAAGCACTGTCGATTGACTCGTATTTTCACCTGCTTCTGCTATTTTTAATTGACTCAAAGCCGCCTGATAATTGGCTTTTGCCTGTTCTACATTGATGGCATATTCTCTATCATCCAAGCGAATTAACGTATCGCCTTTTTTGATCACCTGATTATCCTGTACATAGATATTTTTGATATAGCCAGGTATTTTAGACACAACAGGCGTAATTTTTGTTTCGATCTGGGCATCATCAGTGTTTTCATGTGCCAAAGCATGTACGTACTTGTAGATTCCATATCCACCTCCCACAACGAGAATCACTGCTAAGGCAGCTATGAATTTTTTATTCAGTGGTTTTTTATATGCTGTATTATTTGTTTCCATCTTGGTCTTTGAGTTGTAAGTTGTCTAATAATTTACCTGTTTTATAGGCGTATTGGTAAAGGGTTAAGGTTTCATCGGCTTCACCTAGCATGTGATCAAGTTGCGCTTGTAGCTGTTGTACATCGGCTTCCAATAGGTGGTCCGTATCCGTTAAACCATTGTCATACTTATCTTTTACAATGCGGTAGTTTTCATTGGCCTGAACTAAAGCTTTCGCTAATACCGCATTCTTTTTTAAGGCTAATTCATAGGCATTATAAGCCTCTTCGGTTTCGACCTTAGCCAAATCTTGAACGAGTTGTGCTTGGTAATCAACTTCCAATTGCTTGGCTTTGGCTTTGTTAACTTCGGTTCTGTTTTTAAAGAGTTGTGTTAGGTCATATTTAAGTCCGATACCCACACTAGTTGCATTGGTGATATCGACTACCTTATCCAACTGAATGGCAGAGTAGCCCGCCGTTAAGCCAATAGAAGGAAAGTAATTCCCACGGGCAATTTTAATAGCCGTTTGAGCAATTTCATTCATTTTTTGAGCACCTTGAATATCTTTTCGAGCAGAAAAATCATCCGTTTTTGTGGGTAAGATAGCTACAGGCTTTACTTTTTCTGCCACAAGAGGTGTATCTGCTGTATAGTCAATTAAAGTGCTTAAACGCGTGCTAATATTCTTCAGCGTATTTTTTGTTTCCGCTAAGGATAATTCAATATTGGCTTCTTGCAATTGCGTTCTCAGGTAGTCATTTTTTGCAATTAACCCATTGGCTAAAAACTGTTCAAAGTCAAGTGTACGTTGATGGGCGCGTTTTAAGTTTTCATTCAATAAAACCAAAGACTGTTGCGTTTTGTACAGCGCAAAGTAGAGGTTGATTGTTTGATACACTACATTTTCTGTGGTTGATGTTTCGGTTAATTGCGCTAAAGCGTAGTATTGCTTGCTCTGTGTTACCGTATTGCTAATTTTAAAACCGCTAAACAGGGGAATATTGGCTTTTGCTTGGGCAATAATCAAATGCTGTGGAGTAACTTCGGGCATCTGATTTTCTTCTTTCGAAGCGGGGAGTGGTACTTTTAGGTTGACATCTGTACCATCAAAAAGGCGGTTGTAAGTGCCAGAAACTTCTAATTCGGGGTAGCGCATATTTTGAGCGCTGTGAATTTGAAGTCTTGAGGCTTCTGTACTAGCTTTTACTTTTTTTATTTCCTTGCCATTTTTTAAACTTAACGCTAGGGCCTGCTCTAAAGTCAGTGAGGTTGGAGTAGGGGTCTGAGCGAATGCTTGACAAACAAATAAGGAAGCAAGTACGAGGTAGTTACTTCTGTTCATTGTAGATTAATATTGATTTAAAGGATTGAATTAAATAAGGATATATTTGTTGTTTGATATGTGAACTAAATTCCTGGTGATCAGCGAGATTCCAATATTCATAGAGCATATGCTCATGGTGAATAAGGTAGGTGGTTACGCCCATAGAGAAGATTACAAAAGTCATGGCGTCTGGTTTGGCTTGGAACAAGCCCTTTTCATAGCCTTCTTCAATGAAGTAGGTAATGTGTTGCATGATTTCGCGTTTTAGTAAAACAATGCCTTCTGATATTTCAGGTGCATTCTCTTTTCGCGCTAATTGATTCATTAAAATCAGGTGAAAATCAGCATTACTTAGCTGTACAGCCATGAGATGTTCTACAAAGGCCATCAGTTTATCGAAGGGATTTAAACGGGTATTGTCGGTTAAGTCGATCAATTTTTCTCTTGTACGGGTTAAGCGTATTTCAAAGAGAGCCGTAACCATCGCACTTTTAGACCCAAAATAATAGTTGACCATGGCTACATTAATTCCCGCGGCTTTTGAGATGTCGCGTATGCTCGTACCATCAATCCCTTTTTGAGAAAATAACTCTTCTGCTACCAATAGGATCTCTCTTTGTTTCTCACTTAATGCCATGATTCTTCTTATTTTTCAGGCACAAAATTAAACAAACGTTTAATTAGTTTTTATATTTTCCTTACTTTTTTTGCGTTAAAATAGTTTTAATTTAAGTATTTGCGCGTTTGTTTGATTTTAATGTAAAATATAAGTTTTTGATTTACTGTAAATTAGAAGTTTTGAGTATAAATTATTCCTTGTATTGAGGGAAGCAAATCAAGGAGAAAAAAAAGCTCAACAGGTTTACTATTGAGCTTGATCGATCGAATCAAAAGGCGATACTATGGTAAAGTTGGGAAATGAGGGAGTACTTCTTGTGCTAGTTCAGCAAGCGTATCATCGATTGGACGCTTGCCAAATTGAATACCGAGGGCGGCATGATTGACCCCAATCTTTTGCCATTGTTCTAGCAGGTCGATTAGGCCGTAACGACCTGTTTGTAGTACAAATCCACCGCGTAAGGGTGTGCGTGGAAAATAGGGGTCTTCATGTAAATCAATCCATTCATTCGTCATATGAGGTTTAAACTGTCCATTGGGAATAAGCGCGCGAAAGGCATTGATTTTTTCTTGTAAATAACGCGTATCATCCGTTGTCGTGGTTGGTCCTGGATAACTCATCCAAGCATCAGCCTCTTTGGCAATCCATTCGAGCGATTGTTGGCTCCCTCCTGTAACAATAGTGGGAATAAGTGAATGTATGGGTTTGGGAATTAAATCTAACTGTTGCGTTTGAGTCAAAAGAGAATGGAGCTGTGGAAAAGAATCGCAGTGAAGTACTTTCATATCAGCAAGAACACATCGAAATAATTCAGCGCGTTCTTCATAAGATTTTCCAAAAGCTTTGTATTCTGCCAAGCGATCACCGGAGCCCACACCCAACAACAAGCGTCCATTCGACAGCTGATCAATAGAAGCTGTTGTTTTTGCGAGTTCAACAGGATGGTGTAGGGGAAGCACAATACTACCTGTTCCCAGGGCGATTTGATGCGTTTGACCTGCGATATACGCTAAATAAGTCAACGGATCGTACACTTGTCCTACATCGCCAAAAGTAGGATCATAGAACGGAATATCCCTTACCCAAAGCGAGGCAAAATTAGCATGATCTATTTGTTTTATATATTTGATATGTGCTTGAAACGGGGAGAGATCTCCCTTGTAGACCGCTAAAGGCAAGAATATACCGAGTGTTAGTTTATTTTCTTTAAACACGCGGTTAAAAGTAGGGTGTGTTATTGTATTCATTTATTTGTATATTTATATATCTAGGAATCTAGATATGTTGGGTTTTGCTTTTTTGATAAAAGGGTATTTCTCTTTTTACAATTGATGTTTTATATAAGAAGCTAATTCAGCAATTTTGGCTTCATTGCGTTTATAATACGTCCATTGTCCATTGCGGACTGACGTTAATAAACCAATAGTAACCATAGAAGTTAGGTAAGAAGAAACTGTAGATTGCGATAAACCAGCTTTTTTTTGAATCACACTCATACAAACGCCAAATTCCCTCACTTCAGGTTCGATGTCCTCAAGCTCAAAGTAATCGTGTGGTTTCTTCAGCCACGCTAAAATCTGTATGCGGTGTTCGTTGTATAACGCTTTAAATAAATCTACCATTTCTATATATCGAGAATTTACGATACAAAGAAAGTGAAAAAGATGCAATAATCAAATTAAAAGTGGAGGTGAGATTGGATGTTACATCAAAAATAAAGCACTTTAAAAGAAGATAGTCGTATATTTACAAGTCTCAAATAGTCTTTATCTTGAAAAAAAGAGTGCTACAATTAAAAAAGGAAGATTTTTATCCCGCTATAGGCCTAGTTGCTTTGCTTTGGTTTTTATTTTTTTTACAGCAAATCGGTTTATTTCAAGCTTGTTATGGTGTAATCCCTTGGCGGATTGCAGGAATTAAGGGCATATTTTTAAGTCCCTTATTCCATGGAAGCCTTGATCATCTCAGCAGCAATACCCTCCCTTTGTTTTTTTTAAGCGTACTCTTGTTTGTATTTTACAAAAAGCAAGCCTATACTGTTCTTATTGGAGGCTGGATTCTTTCTGGTTTGCTGTTGTGGCTTTTACCTGATTTTAATTTTTTAAAGCATCAGATCCATAGCTGTCACATAGGTGCAAGTGGTTTAATTTACATGCTTGCTACTTTTCTTTGTTTTAGTGGTATCTTTTCACGTCAAGTGCTCTTAATCCTTGTGTCCCTTCTTGTTGTGCTGCTCTATGGAGGACTGATTTACGCTATTTTTCCATACTTAGTTGAGGATGATGTTTCTTGGCAAGGGCATTTACTTGGCGCTGGCGTAGGCTTTTTTTATGCCTATCAATTAAACAAAAAGAGAAGAAAAAAAGCTTGATTTTCCCTCTGTATGGAAAAGGTATTTTATCGCATCAAACCAAGTGGAGGCTGATAGAAGCGGTAAATAATCTCCATTCCGTGAGAGGTTCCTCTGGTGTTGGGTTATATTGGGGTATTTTTGCTTTAATAGAAAAAGGAATACAGCGTAACGCTATACGAGGCGAAGAAAGGAAAGCTTTATTTTTTAGGTTTATTATTTGAAATAATTCTAAATAATTAAGTGCTTTTACTTTCAATTTTGTACATTTGAAGTAAACTCAATCCCATGAAAAATAAATCTTTCTATCGTTTCAGTATGGTCCTACTACTTCTTTTCGCTTGTATGTCCTGCAACACGCAATCCATGCCTGAGAAAGCGAAAGCAGTAGCGCCTTTTGACGTTAATCGCTACTTAGGGACATGGTATGAAATTGCGCGTTTTGATTTTCGTTTTGAAAAGGACCTGGACAATACATCCGCTCAATATCACTTAGATAAACAAGGCAACGTCACCGTATTAAATAGCGGCTACAATACCAAAGAAAAAGAGTGGAAGAAAGCAGTGGGTAAAGCGAAATTTAGAGGAGAAAAAACAGAGGGAGCATTGAAAGTTAGCTTCTTTGGTCCTTTTTATTCAGGCTATACGGTTATTGCCCTAGATGCTGACTATCGCTATGCTTTAATCGCTGGAAAAGATTTAGATTACCTGTGGATTCTATCCAGAGAAAAGAGCATTCCCAAATCTATTAAAGAAGAATACCTAAACCTAGCGAAAGAAATAGGTTATGATACCTCGCGTTTAATTTGGGTCAATCACGATAATGACAACAATCCTTTTCTCAACGAATTTGGCAGCTTGAAGTAATGGTTTAGTTGATTTCCCATCTCCCATTTCCCATCTCCCATCTCCCTTTTAAGCAAATTTCTTACTCGCAGCGACTGATAAAACCACACCAAGAGTCACGCCTATCATCCCAATAGAGACGTATTCATTGAGGAAAACTGCAGCTAGAGCCAAACCAAAGAAAGGTTGTAGCAGTTGCAACTGTCCTACAGAAGCTATTCCACCCTGTGCTAATCCTTTGTACCAGAAGATAAAACCAGTAAACATACTCATGGTACCGAGATACAGTAAACTCACCCAAGTATCCGTTTGAATGAAGTGAAAAGAGGTGGGCATAAAAAAGAAAAGCGAAGGAAGTAAAATCGGTAGGGCATAGATAATGGCCCAAGATATAACTTGACTTCCGCCCATTGTTTTAGTCAATACAGCACCTTCAGCATAGGCTAATCCACAGAGAACTATAGCAGCAAGCATCAACAAGTCACCTGTAAGTGAGCTTGTTGCATGTTGTGCATAAGCAAATCCGACTACTAATCCACTACCGATTAGTGCAAAAAGCCAAAAAAGGGGTTTAGGTTTTTCCTTTCCACGTAGCACAGCAAAAATGGCTGTACTCAAAGGTAGTGTCCCAACAAAGACTAAAGACCGTGCAGCAGTCATATGTTGTAAAGCTAAAGAAGACAGTAAGGGAAATCCAATCACTGCACCTATAGCTACGAGTATAATTGATTTTGATTCGAATTTATTGGGTAACGTTGCCTTGCTATAAAACAAGAATAGCCCAGCTAAAACAGCCGCAATTAAGGCGCGTACCAACGTGACAAAAATAGGATCTAAACTCAATACAGCCACTTTCGTAGCAGGCATAGATCCACTAAATAGTAGTACTCCAATTAATCCGTTCATCCATCCACTTGACGTATGGGTTACTGTTGTTGCTTTCATGTATTTCTATTTTTTTTCAAAAGTAAACGGAAATTAGCAACAAACACAGTCGCAGTTTTGTATATTTGGATGGATACAGTTAAGTTATGGAAGATAAATACCTCTATTTGCGTCTAGCGGAAAAGCTAGCCAATCAAATTCGAAATGGCGTATTCAAAAAAGGAGATCGCCTTCCATCAATACGCGTCTTGTGTAAGACGTACAATATCAGTATGAATACAGCTAAGCGCGTTTATTTAGAATTAGAATCGGAATCTTTGGTACTTGCTGTTCCTCAATCGGGCTATTTTGTAAGCCATGTCAATTACACCCATTTTCCTTTGCCTAAAGCGAGTAACCCAACTCCTTTGGCTGATAGTGATATACCGAAGGATATTATTAATAAAGTATATTCTAGTATTGGTAAGGAGGAATTAACCCTATTTTCATTCAATTCGCTTTATGGGGAGTTTTTACCTGCTGCACAAATGAAAAAGGAAATTATTCAGGCGGCAAAAGAAATGAAGTATGGGGGAGTGGATTATGAAGGAGTTCAAGGAAATATTAACCTCAGACGCATGATTGCCGCACGTTCGATGACATGGGGAGGAGCCCTTACAGAAGATGAAATTGTAACAACCAATGGAAGTATACACGCCATATCCCTCTGCTTGTTAGCTTTGGGAAAGGCAGGGGATACAGTTGCTATAGAAAGTCCGTGTTATCCCGGAATCTTTCAATTGGCGATTGACTTAGGGTTTAAAGTATTGGAATTACCTACAGATCCGGTAACAGGGGTAAAGTTAGATGCCTTAGCACGGGTTTGTCCTGTCATTGATATCTGCTTGTTAATTACCAATTACAACACGCCTTTAGGGAGTTGTATGCCCGTAGAAAATAAAAAGAAAGTAGTTGAACTATTGGCCTCCTATTCTATACCTTTAATAGAGGATGATGTTTATGGAGATTTAAACTTTAATGGCAAGCGTCCTGTGTGTTGTAAAGCTTTTGATACAACAGGTAATGTGCTGTGGTGTAGCGCGGTTTCCAAAACCTTAGCTCCAGGTTACCGCGTCGGTTGGGTTAGTGCGGGAAAATATCAAGATAAAGTCATTGAGCAGAAATTAATCCATTCTATTTCCTCTCCTGCTATTGTACAGGAAGCAGTAGCTAATTTTATGAAGTCGGGCAAATATGAAAAACACTTGCGCAAATTAAGACAAAGCCTATTTGCCAACTATCAAAAAATGCTCACGGTTATTGTAAATGAATTTCCTATAGGTACAAAAGTAACCCGCCCAGAGGGAGGATTATCCCTGTGGATTGAATTCGATGAAAAAGTTAATACACTTAAATTATATGATTTGTGCATACAGGAGGGAATCAGTATTGCTCCAGGACGCATGTTTACTGTGCAACGTCAGTTTCAAAACTGTATTCGAATTAGCATTGGTTTACCGTGGTCTAAAGAAATAGAGCAACAGCTCAAACGAGTTGGTCGACTTAGTTTACGAGCCGTTTAATTATAAACACTTGATTGGTTGTTAGTTGGCTTTTGTTTTTTTGGGGTAGCCGATTCGATCCAACCTAAATTTTTTTGTATCAAAAAAAAATGTCACCTTTGCCACTTGAAAGGGGTGCTGCACAGGGTTGCGGCTGAGATGATACCCTGGAACTTGTTTCCACACCTGACCTAGGTAATGCTAGCGTAGGGATCAACCATTTATCATCTCATCATTTACTTTAGTTAAGTTAATATGATGCAGGAAATCTTACAACAAACCACGTGGACCGAATGGCTCGGTGTCTTTTTTTCTATGATTCAAGTCGTACTTGCATCGAGAAATAACTCCAACAACTATCTTTTTGGAATTGCAGGTATATCGCTAACACTTTATGTGATGATTACAGCCAAACTCTATGCAGAATTCACCTTAAACCTCTACTATTTGGCCATGAGTATCTACGGTTGGTTGTATTGGAAATACGGCAAACAGCAAGAAGAAGCTAAAATATCAAGAGCGAATACGACAGATAAATGGATTGTGTTGGGCATTGTGAGTGCTACCTTTGGATTGTTTTGGTTCTTTCTGACCCGGTATACTGATTCGGATGTCCCTATTTGGGATTCTTTGGTGAGTGCTTTTGCATGGGCAGGTATGTGGTTGATGGCAAAGCGCAAAGTAGAAAATTGGATACTGTTAAATATCAGTAATTTAATTTCCATCCCCTTGATGGTACACAAGAATTTATATCTATATGCTGGGCTGACAGTATTTTTGTTTGTCGTTGCCGTTTTAGGGTATATTAAATGGAATCGAATTTTAAAAGAGGAGCAATATGCTAAATGTTAAGGAGTTAAGAGAGGCGATGCGAGGAGCAACCGCTATTTCACAAGAGGTGATTGAACATATTTACAAGGAAAGATGGCTACAAATTTGGGTACCAAAAAACTATGGAGGTTTAGGTTGTGACTTTAGATCAGGCTTACTTCATTTATACGATTGGGCCAAGATCGATGGAAGTTTAGGATGGATGTTAACCCTTTGTTCAGGAGCCAATTATTTTGCTCGTAATTTACAACCAGAAACGGCAAAAGCGCTATTCTCAAGTGCATACACTTGTTTTGGCGGTAGTGGTATGGTAGGCGGAACAGCAGATGAACAAGAAGATGGTTGCTATGTGCTAAATGGACTGTGGCATTATGCTACAGGAGCTCCTTATCTCAGCCATTTTACATTGAATGCTCGTGTACTCAAACAAGGAAATCCTGTACTTGATGAAGAAGGAAATCCGAAGATTTGTTCGTTTATAATTCCCAAGAACCAAGTAACGATTATTTCCAATTGGAAATCTATGGGTATGAAAGCAACGGGAACCTTTTCTTTCGAAGTGAAGGAGGCAACTATTCCGGCAGACTATCACTTCGTTTATGATGTATTCTATACGGACGATCAAATCACCAAGATTCCCTTTGGTCTTTTTGCTGATTTAACGCTATTGGTCAACTATTTGGGCATGGCATCTCATTTTATGGAAGCCGCAGCTAAGGTATGGTCAAACCCAATTTTACACAGGAATCAAAAAAGAATCGAAACCATGCTAGAGGGGGTGTTAACCTACGCTATTCAAATCGAAGGATTATTGGAGCGTAACAGCCCCATATCGATAGGGCTAGAAGAGGAAATCCACCAGTATGGAACGCGCGCATTGGAACAACTCATTGCTAAAATCACCCAAGTATTTGTGCAGCTAGGCATCAAAGGAACCCAAGTTGATCAACCCATTTATCAACTATTTTGTGACTTTTTTACCGCTACACAACACGCTAATTTTAGATCAGATACAACAGCATAAGGGTTCATTCGTTCTACTTCTAAAATAAAAAGAACATTTCCATTGCGATACTTCTTGTGAAGCCGTATTTTTGCCTCAAACATGAACTTTATTCCACTATGGGGGTAAAGTTTATTTTTTTTAATTGGTTGAAATGAGTGAAAAAAGAACCGCTATTTCGGCAGCCTTAACCTCTATTATGTGTGTGCAAGGCGGTGCGTCACTAGCAAAAAAGCTGTTTCCTGTTTTAGGACCAGCTGGTGCAAGTTCCTTGCGTATTGGTCTATCTGCTATTTTACTACTGGTAATTAATAGACCCAATCTAAAAGCTTTAACGAAAAAACAATGGCTGTGCTGTTTGGGGTATGGACTCAGTATTGGTGGAATGAATTTACTGTTTTACTTTGCTATTGAGCGCGTACCTTTGGGCTTAGGAGTTACTGTTGAATTTATAGGTCCTTTGCTGTTGGCGTTGTTTTTATCGCGTCGGGTATTGGATGTACTTTGGGCGATGCTAGCGTGTATTGGTATTTTACTCATTGTGCCTTGGAAGAGCAACAATGTTGATTTATTGGGATTGGGTATGGCTTTTATGGCCGGAATGTTTTGGGTGGGGTATATTGTTATGGGAAGTAAAGTAACCAAACTCATCGATGGCAGAACAGCAGTGTCTATCGGAACGGTATTCGCGGCAATGATTATTGTACCTGTTGGAATTGCTTCAGGGGGCTTAGTTCATTTAACTTGGCCATTGTTCTTTTTGGGACTAGCTGTTGCCATACTCTCAAGCTCTTTACCCTTTACGTTAGACTTAGTTGCCATGAAGCGAATCCCCGCAAAGAGCTTTAGTATTTTGACCAGTTTGCACCCCGCATTTGCAGCCTTAAGTGGTTTACTTTTTTTAGGAGAAGCCCTTAGCTTGGTGCAATGGTTGTCTGTAGCTTGTGTGGTTTTCGCAAGCATTGGAACTACAGTAACCTCACCTAAAATAAATTAACCTATTTTATTTAAAGTACTTCTTTAGGTTGTTTTAGTTTTTACTTTGCATTACTAGCAACAAAATAGGGGAATTGCCCCATTTTTAAAGAGAATAGTTTACCTTTGAGGAACAAGGAATAATAAGAATTTATAGTGAAATTATGAATCAAGAAATAAGAAACTTAGAACCAAAACAAGTTTGGAATAAGTTTGCCGATTTGAATGCAGTGCCACGTCCTTCTAAAAAAGAAGAACGCGTAATTGCTTTTATGGTAGACTTCGGAAAATCGTTAGGGTTAGAAACAATCCAAGATGAAGTAGGAAACGTCATCATTAAAAAACCGGCAACAGCTGGAATGGAGAACAGAAAAACAATTGTGATGCAATCGCATTTGGATATGGTTCACCAAAAAAACAATGATACGGATTTTGATTTCGATACACAGGGAATTGAAATGTATGTAGAAGATGGATGGGTACGTGCTAAGGGAACAACATTAGGGGCTGACAACGGATTAGGTGTAGCTACGATCATGGCTATTTTAGAGAGTAATGACATTCCACATCCTGCTATTGAAGCCTTATTCACTATTGATGAAGAGACGGGAATGACAGGAGCTAAGGGGTTAAAAGGAGGTTTGCTTGAAGGTGAAATTCTTTTAAACTTAGATACAGAAGAAGACGATGAAATCGATATCGGATGTGCTGGGGGAATTGATGTAACTGCTTCAGCAGAATACGATGAAGAGGATACACCCGAAAATGCAGTAGGATACCGCATTACAATCAAAGGATTAAACGGAGGACACTCGGGAATGGACATCCACAAAGGATTGGGGAATGCCAATAAAATCATGAACCGCTTGTTGTTTGATTCTTTTGATAATTTTGGTTTGCAAATTGCAACGATCAAAGGAGGAAGCTTGCGCAATGCTATTCCACGTGAAAGCGTTGCAACTGTGATAATCGCTCAAATGTATGACGAAGCTTTTGTGTATGATATGACGCAAATTGTAGCGGAAATCAAAGCCGAATTACACACAGTTGATCCAGGATTAGAAGTTATATTCGATAAATTAGACGAAGCAGAGACGCCGAAAAAAGTAATGCCATCTATGGCGCAATACTTCTTTGTTCGTTCGATGTATGCGGCTCATAATGGTGTATTCCGCATGAGTCCAGACTTCGATGATTTAGTAGAAGCTTCTAACAATATCGCAAAAGTAGAAGTAGGAAATGGACAACTAACAGTTAAATGTTTAACTCGTTCATCTGTAGAGTCTTCTAAAATGGACGTAGCGAATGGTTTACGTGCCGCATTTGAATTAATGGGATGTGAGGTGGAATTTTCTGGTTCTTACCCAGGATGGAGTCCAAACCCAGATTCTGAAATTCTAGATGTTTTAGTTGATATTTACGAAAAACAACACAGCGAAAAACCAAATGTAGTGGCTTGTCACGCTGGTTTAGAATGTGGAATCTTAGGTACGCATTACCCAACGATGGATATGATTTCATTTGGTCCTACAATCAAAGGGGCTCACTCTCCAGCAGAGCGTGCAAACATTGAATCACTTCAAAAATTTTGGAACTTTGTTTTAGAAATCTTAAAGCAAATTCCACTAAAAAAATAAACGTATCCCAAGAACGTTAACCCTATAAAAACAGCAGGTAGCTTTTCGCTCTTGCTGTTTTTTTTATATCCAAAAGCGAGGTTCATTCCGTTTACCCTGTCCCAAACTCCGTCTTTAGTTGCTGTCATAATCTAGCTGATTTACGGGTTAGGATGTCTTGTAAAATCCTTCCTTCCCATTCAGCTCCCTACAGGAATGCCCTGCAAACGTAAACAAAGGGAGACAAAGCTAAAACACCCCCTTCACTTATTTTACTTTTTTTAGCAAACAAAGGTATAAAAGGCTATCATCTTCCGTAAGACAGCAAGATAAACTACTGTTAGTCAGCTTGCTATGTGCTTATCTTTTAGTTTTGTTCGGGTCTTCTTCGACACATCGTCGTATTTCATTGGGCTAAGAGCCATTTTACCGAAGGAGACTCGAAGGAGACCCGAACAAGACCCCAAGAAATCCCCTAGCTATTATTTTAATTGGAACGCGCTAAATACTTTTTTTTTTCCTCTACAGTAAGGGTTTTTAAGGAAGGTTGCTTTAGTCAGTTGGAAGAAAAACGGCGAATCAAGCTGCCATCAATCAAAATGTAGCGAGTTCCCAACTATTTTAAGGAAATTTTAATTTTTAAGCAAGTTGAATTGTAAATTGCTTTTTGTACATTAGTTGCTTTAAGAAAATAAAACTCAAAAACAGTATGAAAAAATCTATCTTAGCACTAGCTCTTGTAAGCTTAGTTGCTATTTCATGTGGAGATAAAAAATCAACAGATACAACTACGCCTGATCAAGGAGTAGAACAAACAGCGGAAGCGCCAGCACAAAAAGAGTTGACGTATACCGTTGAATGGACTGCTTTTAAAACACCTGCTAAAGTTGGAGTGAAAGGAACTTTTGACGAGATCAAATTGTCAGAAGTCAATCGTGAAGCGGCTACGTTAGAAGAAGGATTAAAAGGAGCACAATTTGCTATTGTGACGAGTTCTGCTAGTACAGGAGATCCTGCAAGAGATGAAACGTTGCGTTTAAACTTTTTTACAAAATTAGTAGGAAATATCAACGGATTTTTCGGCGAGTTTAAAGAGGGGAAAGTTTTGGTTCACTTGACGTTAAATGGAATTACAAAAGAAAAAGAGTTTGCGTATGAAGCAACAGAAGCAGGGGTGAAGCTAAAAGGATCGATTGATATCTTGGAAGACTTTGCTGCAAAAGACGCTTTCTCTGCTTTACATACCGCTTGTAATGCCTTACACGAAGGGAAAACATGGTCTGATGTCGAAATCGCCGTAGAGATTAAAAAATAAAAAGAGATAAATAAACGAATTGAAGAGGAATATGCGAATATATTCCTCTTTTTTTTTAACTTTGCAATCCAATTAAATTATCTCTTTTTAAGATATGATAGATAGATTACAAATTATAAAACAACGTTTTGATGAAATATCTGATTTGATCATTCAACCAGATGTTATTGCTGATCAAAAGCGCTATGTTCAATTAAACAAAGAATATAAAGATTTAAAGCAGCTAGTTGAGAAACGTGCGGAGTATTTAAATCTAACCGGAAATATTGCTGAAGCAAATGAAATATTAGCGGATGGAAGTGATGCAGAGATGGTCGATATGGCTAAAATGCAGCTAGATGAAGCTAAAGGTCGTTTGCCTGAATTAGAAGATGAAATTAAATTCCTTTTAATCCCAAAAGATCCAGAAGATGCGAAAAACGTAATGGTTGAAGTGCGCGCTGGTACAGGAGGTGATGAAGCTAGTATTTTTGCTGGTGATTTGTTTAGAATGTACACGAAATACTGTGAATCAAGAGGATGGAGAACTTCTATTGTAGACGTAAATGAAGGAACTTCAGGAGGATACAAAGAGGTCATTTTCGAAGTAACTGGAGAAGATGTATACGGAACGTTGAAATTTGAGGCTGGAGTACACCGTGTACAACGTGTTCCTCAAACAGAAACTCAGGGACGTGTACACACATCCGCTGCCACTGTAATGGTATTACCAGAAGCAGAAGAGTTTGATGTTCACATTGATATGAATGACGTTCGTATTGACTTGTTTTGTTCGTCTGGACCTGGTGGACAGTCGGTGAATACAACAAAGTCTGCGGTGCGTATGACGCATATCCCTACTGGATTGGTTGCCCAATGTCAAGATGAAAAATCACAACACAAGAACAAGGATAAAGCCCTATCTGTTTTGCGTTCTCGTTTGTATGAAATGGAATTGGCGAAGAAACAAGAGGAAGATGCGAAGAAACGTAACTCTCAAGTAAGTAGTGGTGACCGTTCGGCCAAAATTAGAACCTACAACTACCCACAAGGACGTGTTACAGATCACCGTATCGGATTAACACTTTACGATTTAGATGGTGTAATGAACGGCGGTATTCAGAAAATTATTGATGAATTACAATTAGTAAGTAATACTGAGAAACTAAAAGAAAGCGAAGTTTATTAAACTGCAAGATAAGGAGAAACCACACTAAGCAGTGTGGTTTTTTTTAAAACTATTTAGAACATGACAACACAACAACTCCTTGAGCAAATTCAGCGTAAAAAATCATTTCTATGTGTAGGATTAGACGTTGATTTAACAAAAATTCCCGCTTTTTTGCTAGAAGAGGAAGATCCTATTTTTAGTTTCAACAAAGCCATTATTGATGCTACGCATGATTTGACTGTAGCGTATAAACCCAATATTGCTTTTTTTGAAGCCTATGGAATCAAAGGCTGGGAATCTTTAAAAAAGACCATTGCGTATATCAAAGAAAAGTACCCAGAACTGTATACGATAGCGGATGCAAAGCGAGGCGATATTGGCAATACCGCTTCGATGTATGCCAAAGCTTTCTTTGAAGATATGGCTTTTGATAGCGTAACTGTTGCGCCTTATATGGGGAAAGATTCGGTGGAGCCTTTCTTGGCATTTGAAAACAAACACACGATTTTATTGGCCTTAACATCCAATGAAGGAGCTTTTGATTTTCAAACACAGCTGATCGAAGGCAAACCTTTGTATCAAAAAGTAATAGAAACCTCCCAACAATATAAACAGGCAGAAAATCTGATGTATGTTGTTGGTGCTACAAAAGCAACCTATTTTAAAGCTATTCGCGAAGTAGCCCCTACTAGTTTTTTACTCGTTCCAGGTGTTGGAGCACAAGGAGGAAGCTTACAAGAGGTTTGTCAATACGGATTAGCTGAAAATGTGGGCTTGTTGATTAACTCCTCAAGAGGCATTATATATGCATCGAATCAGGCTGATTTTGCTGAAAAAGCAAGAGAAGAAGCACTGAAGATACAAAGTGAAATGCAAGCCATTTTAAATGAAAGATTTTAGATTATGATAGTAACAAAGGATCAACTAGGTCGTGAACACACTTTTGAGCAAATGCCCACCCGCATTGTTTCGCTTGTACCTGCTGTAACGGAAACACTTTTTGACTTAGGATTAGAAGATGAGTTAGTCGGTATAACAACGGCTTGTATTCATCCGTATCAATTAAAAGTAACAAAGGAAAGTATAGGTACTCCAAAACAAGTCGCGATTGACCAAATTAAAGCGTTGAATCCTGCTATTATCATAGCGAATATTGAAGAAAATACGGTAGAACAGATTGAGAAAGTACAGGGTATTTGTCCCATTTGGTTGACCGATGTTCGCAATATGGATCAAAATATTCAGCTCATTGAAGCTTTAGGGCAATTGTTCAACAAGCGTACAGAAGCTCGTAAATGGATCGATAAAATTCAGTTTGGACAACGAGATTTGATGGACTTTGTTCGCAATAAGGAAGGATATAAGGCGGCTTATTTTGTAGGGAAAGACCCTTTTGTCGTAGCAGGAGAAGGAACATGGATTCACGAATTGCTAACGCTCAACCAGTTTGAAAATGTCTATGCCAATCGTTTAGAACGCTATCCGGAGGTTGAAATTAAAAAAATAAGAATAGAGGGCGACCCCGAAGTGGTTTTTCTCCCTTCCTTGCCTTACGCATTTCAAGAAGAAGATGCCTTTGAAATTGGGCGATTTACACACCATGGAAAGACCATCTTCGTAGAAGGAGAGATGTTTTCTTGGTCTGGTACCCATGTGTGCAAAGCTTTTGATTATTTTAAGCAAATTCACAATCGATTATAAACTAAAAATCTCACAGCAGGTGAGATTTTTTTATTTCCTCTCGTTTGTTAGAAGAAGACAGCGCTAACTCTTGCCTGATTAAGTTACCCCTTTAGGGTACATGCTCACACCAAAAGTGGCTAATATCGGCCTCAAAATGACTCTATTTGGATGTAAGAAATAAAAAAAATAGAAAAATCCTAAAAAAACGGTTTTTTCATGGGTTTGAGATATGGAAAAACGCGATAAAATCTGTATATTAGCACGTTTAATAATGACAATTTAAATTTAATATACTTATGTCTGAAGGAGAAAAGTTGATTCCTATTAACATTGAGGAACAGATGAAATCCGCTTACATTGACTATTCAATGTCCGTGATTGTATCTCGAGCGCTTCCTGATGTTAGAGATGGCTTAAAACCTGTGCATCGTAGAGTGTTATTTGGTATGTATGAATTAGGCGTGATGTCTAATAGAGCACATAAAAAGTCTGCCAGAATTGTAGGGGAAGTTTTAGGTAAATACCACCCACACGGTGATAGTTCTGTATATGACGCCATGGTGCGTATGGCTCAAGA
>JASLHL010000263.1 GCA_030152225.1 Flavobacterium sp.
ATGCAACAACACCACCTCTTTTTCTTTGAATTGTTGTTCGATTTCCCAAAGTGCCTTGCTTTGCTCATCGGTTAATTGAATCGCATCAGAAGAGGCCTCATTAAACACCACGCGATCGTGATTCATATAGTAAGACTCAAAAACCCCCTTTTCTAGTAATCCATTGACAATTGCCTGACTACTATCACCTTCTTCAATGAGTTGCTTTACGCTAATCGGTTTCTTTTGAACCGCTTGTAATTGAAAGTATTTTAAAACCAATTCGCGTTGCTTCGCTGCACGACTAACAACTTCCATGAGTTTAGTCAAGCCGTCTTCCTGTGTGTAGGCTTCACTCAAACGTACATAGCGAATTTGCTTGGGCTTGTATTTTTCGACCATCTCTTCTTGCAACAAAATGGCTCCTTTGGTCAATAAACTATTGATCACAGGAAAAACTTGCTTGCGATTGAGAATAGCGATGACTTCATCTAATTTGAGGATAGATTGAATCTGCATGGCTTCATACAGCAAATACTCTGCGTCATCCAAATCAGCTGTTTCAATAGTTGCTTTATCGTTCCATTGAATAATGGTTTCACTTTCCAACAACAAACGCGAAGGCATAGCTCCTTTGTATACATCACCAAGTGTACACATATAATAGTCTGCCAACCACTGCCAAAACTTAATTTGACCTGGGGTTACAACAGGTTCAATATCAATAATTTCGTGAATATCTTTTGCTTCGTATAAAGCGGGCTGTCGATGGTGTTTCTCAACCACCAAGGCCGTATAAACTTTGTTTCGCCCGAAAGGCACGGCTACGCGCATTCCAATTTGAATAAAATCAAATTCGACCTCGTTAATTCGATAGGTAAACGTTGGATCTAAAGCTAAAGGCACAATGACCTCAACAAAGTAATGCATGAATGGATTTGTTAATCACAACAAAGACGGACGTCTTTGCCTACAATAAAAGTTAAACGAATTTAATTGTTTTTTTTCTCAGAAACAATGTTTCCCTTTTGATCGATATAGAACCATGAAAGGCTATCCCAATAGTGATATTCTCCACGAGATCCCGAAACTTCTCTGCTTCTTCCTTCAAAAGTTGCTTTTGCCACTCCATTTTTAAAAGGAAAAACAAAGGCAAATTGAGGCTTAATAACCACCTGTCCTTTGACATTTGCAAATCCCATCTTCCCCTCTTCATCGACAATGCGATACATACCTTCCACTACAAAATCGGGTCCATTGTCATACAAATAAGGTTGATGCGTTGACTTTGACGTCATACACCCTACACTTACAAGCAACAAAAAACACACCAATACTCTATTCATTTGATCTTTAAATTATAACGAATTAAAAATAGTCTTTGATTTTTTGAATTCCAAAAGTACGAGATTTACCTCATATCTCCATCATACTTATCCAATTTGGTTCATGCATTTCAGCTCTTTTAGCCCCTATACTCCCGTTTTTTATGCCCCTACTCCTTGATATAGCGAGCAAAACCATCCTGTTTTTATGATCAAGACTTCCCAAATAGATCTACTTTTTTCATGCATATCGCAACAAACCGCTTACAACTATCTACTTGGCCTACAAAAGATAAGCCTCAAATTCTCACCCCCTTTTCCTTTCAAGTATAAAAAGGTTGATGAAATAGCTATAGCAGTAAAAACACGTCAGAAAAGTAAAGAATAAACGATCGATTACTCTTTAGACCACGTTTGTTTTTTCCCTAGTAATAGAATACTTTCAACTCCTGTTACTTCCAGTGTACTATAACCAACTAACTTAAATGAACATTGGTATTCTTTTCCCGTTTCTGGATCTAAAATTGTTCCACCACCATACTTATTTCGCTCTTTCTTTTCCATATTTCTAATGATGGTTAAACCCTCATAGCTTTTTGTCGAATCTACTCCAGGGCATTTTTCGCATTTTTCACCCTTTTTCTCTGGATCTAAAACACGGAAAATGCTTCCTGTATATACGCCTTTATTTTCTTTAATCTCGATAATTGCCTTTCCTTTGCCACTAGAATCAACGGTTCTCCATTTTCCTACAATAGAATATTCGGTTTGCGCCTGCATAGACAGCAATCCTCCCAATACAAACAATAACGTAAAAAGTAATTTTCTCATCTTATTTTCTTTTTAGTAAACATAGACCATTAAAAATACGAACACTTTTTTGATTTCTATGTCGAATTAACAAAACAAAAACAACTAACCTACTCAATTTCAACCCAAAAGAAAGGAGCTAAACGAAAGCAGTTACCGAACTAAATTATATATTGACTTGGTATACGATCCAATAAAAAAGGGAAGAAAAAACAACTTTTCTAGAAGATTTCTAGGAGAACACTAAGTAGTGAGTCCATGGACGCATTGGGCACGTATTATGTTGACATGACGATTGACATTTGGACAAAGGTGCATGAAGTAGCTAAAAAAAAAGGATGACCTTTTGGAGCACCCTCTTGTTCGTTTATTTCTTTTACATTTTAGTCCAAGTTTGCGTTCGTCCTATTAACGAAATCCCTACATATCCTCTGACTTCTAATTTAGTTTTTCCGCTAGTTTTAATGGAACATTTATATTCTTTTCCCGATTGGGGATCGATAATCGTTCCACCTGTATATTCTTCTCCTTTTTTGGTCAAGTTTTTAATAATTGTTAAACCTTCGATAGGTTGTCCTTTATCCTCTCCTGGGCATTGCTCACATTTGGAATTCTTTTTCGCTGGGTTTAAAATCTCGACGACTGTTCCATGGTATTTCCCTCCTTTTTCTGAAATCTCGACGATGGACTTGGCATCCCCCGTTTTATCGTCAAATGTTTTCCATTTACCAACAATCGACTGTCCTTGTGCTAAAAATACTCCTCCTAGTAAAAACAGGAGTATTAACATTGAATTTCTCATCATATTTTCGCGATTTAGATTAAACAATACACTCAAATATACTTATTTTTTTAACTTAATCTTACGAATCGCTAAATTTAATTCAAAACCCAATAACAGGATCATACAGTTGATCCACAAGTAGAACATCACAACTAACAATGTTCCGATAGAGCCATATAATTCGTTGTAACGTGCAAATCGAAGCACGTATACCCCAAATCCGTAAGAGGTTACGACATATAAAATAGTTGTAAAGACCGAACCAATAGAAATAAACGATACTTTCTTGGTTTCTTTAGCGCCAAATTTGTACAAGATGGAGGTGGTCAGTAAAACAACGAGTAACAAGTACAGGTTACGCAACCAGACCAACCAATTCACGCCAATGGAAAATCGGTAAATCAAGACTTCAAGTACCACGTAAAAGGCAACAGAAAAAATCAAGACAAAAGACAGAATCAAGGACAAGGCTAAGGCTACTAAATACTGTCGAATAATATTGCGCGAAATCGTAATGTGATAGGACGACTCAAATCCGCCAATAATAGCAAATACGCCATTGGTCATCAAGAAAATAGACAATAAGAATCCCGAAGAAAGCAAAGACTTATAACTATTATTCATAATATCGAGAATAATAGATTGAATAGCCTCATAGGTATTTGGGGGTACTGAATTTTCGATAAACTGTAAAAAGTCAGCCTGAAAATTGTCTATAGGAATATAGGGAATGAGATTCAGAATAAAAAGCGCAAAGGGAAACAAAGCCATAAAGAAACTAAAGGCAATAGAACCTGCGCGATATGAAAAAGCTCCTTTGATAATACCGACCAAATACAGTTCGATTAAATCGTAAAGGGAATAGCCATCCAGGAAAGAAAACTTCACTCGTTTCAATCCTCGAACAATTTTATTGATGATAGGTATCCGATCTAACTTATCCTCTACTTCTGACATATCCCCATTTTAGTCTTTGTTATAAAACAGCTTTTAAACTTAAATCCATATTGTGAACCGAATGGGTCAAGGCTCCAGATGAAACAAAATCTACGCCACAAAGCGCATAGGTGCGAACCGTTGTTTCGTCGATATTCCCTGATGATTCTGTTTGACATTGATTCCCAATTAAAGCGACAGCTTCTTTTGTGGTTTCAAAGTCAAAATTATCCAAGAGGATGCGGTAGACATTCTCGCAGGCTAAAATTTGCTTTACTTCATCCAAATTACGAGCTTCTACAATTATTTTTAATGCTTTGTTATTCGCTTTGAGGTATTGATTGGTTTTGTCAATGGCTTCTTTTATTCCCCCGGCAAAATCAATGTGATTGTCTTTGAGCATGATCATATCATACAAGGCAAAGCGATGGTTTTCACCACCTGCTATTTTCACGGCCCATTTTTCAATGGCGCGAATACCTGGAGTCGTTTTACGCGTATCTAAAATTTTCGTTCCTGTACCTTCTAGTACATCCACAAAAACGCGTGTTTTCGTTGCAATCGCACTCATGCGTTGCATGGCATTCAACATAAAGCGTTCTGCTTTTAGAATAGATTGAGAAGATCCTGCTACAGTTAATACAACGTCCCCTACTTTTACTGCCGTTCCATCCGAAATAAACACCTCAACAACTAAACTCGCATCCACGTAGTTTAGAATCATTTGAGCAAATTCTACTCCCGCAATAATGCCCTCTTCTTTAACTAAGACTTGGGCTTTACCCTTTGCCTCTACAGGGATACATGCCAAGGAGCTGTGATCGCCATCTCCTACGTCTTCGCGTATTGCATTGACTATAATTTGATTTAATTCGGCTTGGAATTGTAGTTCTGAAATCATAAATAAAAAATTTGCGCTGCTAAAATAAGAAATGTTTTACAAGTGTTCTTCTTTTCGCCGCGCAAACTACTAAATGATAGCTACTATCCTATTTTAATTCCTAATAACGTATAAAATTCGCTCAAAATAGCTGGATGTCCTGGCCAAGCCGGTGACGTAGTCAAATTGCCATCCGTAATCACTTTATCCGCATCAATTTCTTTATAGGTTCCCCCTGCTACAACGATATCTGGTCCTACAGCTGGATAAGCTGTCAGGGTTCTGCCTTGTAAGACATTAGCTGGTGTTAAAACCTGAATGCCGTGACAAATTGCAGCAATAGGCAAATTCTTTTCAAAAAAGAACTGTACAATCTCAATCACTCTTTTGTTTAATCGAATGTATTCTGGCGCACGTCCACCACAAACATATAATCCAGCGTAATCTTCTACTTTTACTTCATCAAAACTCTTGTTAATCACGAAATTATGTCCCCTGCTTTCCGCATAGGTTTGGAATCCAACGAAATCGTGAATTGCCGTTGCAATGATATCATGCTTCTTCTTTCCAGGACAAACTACATCTACTGCTACCCCTACAGATAACAAGGCTTGGTAAGGAACCATCACTTCGTAATCTTCCACAAAATCACCTGCTAACATTAAAACTTTTTTTGCCATAATTCTTTATTTTGTTGATTAATTCCTTCTAAATTACAACAATCTATTCAATTCAGAAAACACCTACTCTTAAAAAGAAGTGGTTCTTTATTACACAAGGCAAACCTTGTCATTCAGACAAAGGCTTTTATCTCTACTTCGAACAAAAAAATATTTTATCCCTTGTTGACCCTGCGTTTGACAATTTTGCCTTAACTTTAAATATTCTTTATTTAAAAATTGTTTTCAGATGAAAAAACTACTCTTTATGCTTTGTATAACCTTGGGGATGGTTAGTTGTAATCAAAAGGTAGCACCTCCTCAAACGGTAAGTGTCAATGATCAATTCTCCATGGAGATGCCCGCCACACTAGCTGCCATGACTGATTTATATCCAGATGCAGCCATTCAATACGGGAATACCTTCAAGCAAGTGTACATCGTAGCGAAAGAATCACCGAAAACAGAAGATTTCGCGACTTTTACGCAAAAAGCATTGGCTACCTATGCCAATAGACCCGATTACGAAATAGTAAAAGAAGACGAGGTTCGAATTAACGGATTGCCTGGAAAAATCTATAAACTATCTATGTCCCAAGAGGGAAACTTCATGTTCATGATTCAAACGATGATTGAGGGGAAAAAAGGAAACTATGAGCTTATTGGTTGGACTATTGGACAGAATCAAACCTATCAAGGTGATGAATTAATGAATATTATCTCAACCTTTAAAGAACTTTAATTTTTTTAAATACGTTACCAATATCAAAAGAATGATCCCAAGGGTCATTCTTTTTTTTGTGCCACAACACCGCTATTTTAGCACTTTTTTTATCACATCGCCCTAAGCGAAGTTAACAGAAGATTTCCTCCGATCGCGCGGATTTACTTTGTCTACTATTTACTTTTTTTTTCAATCGTTCTTTTCTATGCACAAGCTACATGAATAAACTACAAACCTACATCAGTCGAAATTAACCCGCAATACCCCCTTCCCTTATATGTAAAAAAACTCAAATGGCTTTATTTGCCTCTATACATAAAACACAAACATCTGCTTTTCAGCCATTTGTACTGTTTAGTTTTAGTTTTGTTTGGGTCTTCTTTGGGTCTTCTTCGAGTCTTCTTCGATAAACATGCGTATTTACGGGGCATTACCCCACATTTACCGAAGAAGACTCGAACATGACTCGAACATGACTCGAACAAAACCCACCCCCTTTCCGATTTACTGCAAGAAACTAAACACTTCTTTTTCGTCTAAATTCATGTAAAAACAAAACGCTTTGTAGGTAACGAATCCAATGGTGCGGATTTGAATCCGTGCCATCATCTCTCCATCCAACTGTTGTTAGGGTTATGAAATAGGCACTATGCCTATCCGTTGCTTTGTATCTTGTTGACATTGTTCTTATAGATTTATAACAAATAGTTTTACCACACGATTAAAAATCCGCGCAATCGAACAAGCAAGGAAAAAAACGGGCTTTTTTAGATGGGGTTTTGTTTTTTAGGCTGTTTAGACTACCTCTTTTTTTGTGCCACCCCCCTATTTTAGCACTTTTTTATCACATCGCCCTAAGCGAAGTTAACAGAAGATTTCCTCAAAAACCCATCTTTTTTATCCAAAAAGACATTTATTTAAAAGTATAATCAATAAAAAAGGCGTCATTATTTCACAAAAAACGTTTATTTATAACTTTTTAACACTCAACTCGTTAATAAATTCTTGCATATCCATTTTTGTATTGTACATTTGACGGAACAAAATAGCGAATTAAGATGAAAAAAATTTTATTATCAGTAGCAGTAGTAGCTGCTCTTTCATTAGCATCATGTGGAAATAAGAATGCTGATAAAGCAACAACTACAACAGAGCAAGAAGTTGCAACAGAACAAGGAGACAAATATGCTGTTAACTTAACAGAAAGTAGTGTAAGCTGGAAAGTAGGACACAAAGGAGGACTTAATCCTCGTTTTGGTACTTTAGCTTTAAGCGCTGGAGACATTGCAATTGACGCTAACGGATTAAACGCTGGTTCTTACACAGTAGATATGAATTCTATTAAAGTTGACCGTGCTTCTGTTGATGCTGATGAGGATATTGAAAAATTAGGTGGACACTTAAAAAGCCCTGATTTCTTCGACGTAGAGAAAAACCCTACAGTAGAATTCAAAATCACAAAAGTAGAAGATTTCGATGCTGCACAACACAAAAGTACAGTAGAAGGAGCGAACAAAATGGTAAGTGGAAACTTAACTATTTTAGGAAAAACAGTAAACATCACTTTCCCAGCTAAAGTAACTGTAGAGAATGATAAAGCTGTAATGCACGCTTCATTCATCGCAGATCGCGCTGCTTGGGGATTGGTATTCGGTACAACGGATAAAGACTCAGGTGCTGCTTTAAGCCCAGCAGATTGGGCAATTAGCCAAGACATGGAAATCGGGATTCATTTAGTTGCTGATAAAGTAAACGAATAATCTTTTCTAGATAAATAAATCAAGAGGGTGTCCCAAAAGGACATCCTCTTTTTTTAACCTATTTTTATTTTTAACCTATTTTTAGCTTGGTCTTTCGCTAGCCTTTTACTCCCATCCAAAATAATTCAATACTTTTGTTAGAAAGACAACCAAACACCCTTTGTTGGGTTTATTTTTTATACAATGAAACAACTAGACGTACTAATAATCGGTGGAGGTCCCATCGGTATAGCCTGTGGAATTGAGGCAAAAAAAGCGGGATTAACCTATTTAATTATTGAAAAAGGTTGTTTAGTGAATTCACTGTATCACTATCCGATCAATATGCAGTTCTTTTCTACTTCAGAACTATTAGAACTCGATCAAATTCCCTTTATTAGTGCAGAAAATAAACCACGAAGAAAAGAAGCGCTCGAATATTATAGACGCGTGACACATTTACACGATTTGTCAATTCATTTGTTTGAAAAAGTAATACAAGTAGATAAACAAGTGGAGGGGCATTTTCACGTACAAACAACAAAGGCACAGTACGCAGCTACTCATGTTGTAGTAGCTACTGGTTTTTATGACTTCCCTAACCTTTTACACATCCCTGGTGAAGAGCTACCAAAAGTTTCTCACTACTACAATGACCCTCATTTTTATGCCAATATGCAGGTTGTTGTTGTGGGAGCGAGTAATTCCTCTGTCGATGCAGCACTAGAATGCTATCGCAAAGGAGCTAAAGTAACCATGGTAGTTCGAGATAGTGCCATTAGTTCTCACGTGAAATACTGGGTCAAACCCGATATTGAAAATCGAATCGCAGAAGGGGCTATTCAAGTGTATTTCAACAGTCAATTGACAGCTGTTACTGAATCTGAGGTTTACATCCAAAGTGAAAAAGAATCTCATCGTATTCCCAATGACTTTGTATTGGCTCTTACAGGCTATCGCCCTGATTTTACTTTCTTACAACAACTTGGTATTCACATAGAAGAATCTGCCGATCAGTTTCCTACCTACAATCCAGAAACGATGGAAACGAATATTTCAAAGTTGTATTTAGCAGGCGTTGTTTGCGGTGGTTTAAATACTCATACGTGGTTCATTGAAAATTCGAGAGTACACGCTCAACGCATCATGCAGCATATTGTCAAAACGGTTTAAGATTTACAATCGCTGCAAACGCCCTGTGCAATAACCTCAATTTGACTCAATTGAAATCCGTCGGGAATCTCAATGGTTGGAATGACTACTTGAGTCAGGCAGATTGTCTTTTTACATTGATTGCAGATAAAATGCAAATGGGTATCTCTGTGTTTTTCTTCCGAACAATTAGCAGCACACAAAGCATATTGTGTAGTGTTATTTGCTGTTATGCGATGTAGAAGCCCTTTGCTTTCAAATGTTTTAACGGTGCGATAAATAGTCACGCGATCCGATTGATCAAAGCTATTTTCTATATCCGCCAAGGATACAGCTCCCTCTTGTTTTTTTAAGAATTTTAAAACTAAGATGCGCATCGCAGTGGGTTTGATATTTTTGGACAGTAATTCTTCTTCGATATTCAACATAGTGCTTTCTTTTTGATCTACTCAAAGATAAACATTGTAATTCAATTCACAGAAAGACACTTTAGGGAAATGCTTGTACTTTTTTCATGTAGCCTTGTATTTTTCGCTCATTTATTCACTAAAAACCAACAGATTAACGACCTAAAACTAACACAAACAACCCTTCATACACGGAGAAAAAACAAGAAAAACAACAAGAAATATTCAGTTATATTGAGATTATCTCAATATTAAGCTAGATCATATCGTAAAGTCTACGAATAAAAACATATATTTATTTTTTTTACGGTCTTTTTTAGTGAATTTTAAAAAAAAATAATCCAAGGTATAATAGTTGTGGTAGTTCACAAGTATTCGTCCTAAGGATGAACAACGAATAAATAATAAAAATTTTAAACAAAATGCAAAAAATTATCGGAAGTATTCTTATTGTAGCAGGAACTACAATAGGCGCAGGAATGTTAGCCATGCCAATTATATCGGCCAATGTGGGTTTTTTATTTATGTCGTTCATCTTGTTCTGTATTTGGTTTGCTATGTTTTATACTTCCGTTTTACTAGTAAATGTCTATCGATACAATGATACCTCAGCAGGTTTCAATACGTTAACGTTAAAATATTTAGGAAAACCTGGTGCTTATATTACGGGGTTAAGTATGCTCACCTTGATGTATGCCCTTGTTAGTGCCTATATTGCTGGAGGCGGAGATATTGTTCGCACCAACCTTGAACAGTGGTTGGCTATCGAGGTATCTCCTCAACTCAGTGCAATTATCTTTACGCTTGTCTTTGGGGGAATTATTGCCTTTGGTACAAGAGCCGTAGACCATAGCACTAAGGTTATCTTTTCTATTAAGATCATTTGTCTTTGCTTGGTTCTCGGACTTTTACTTCCTCATATTGAAATGGCTTATTTGAGCCATATACCCTCCAGTCCGCTACCTGTATTAGCTACGATTCCCATTATTTTCACCTCTTTTGGGTTTAGTGTAGTTATTCCTAGTTTGGTGAAGTACTTGGACGGGAATCTACGTCAACTCAAATGGGTGTTTTTTGTGGGAAGTACGCTTCCTTTGGTTCTATACCTCATCTGGGAATTAACTATTTTAGGCAATATTGAGAGTGCTGTTTTTAGTGCTATTTTACAAAACAATGCCGGACTAGAAGGCTTGCTCTTAGCCATTAAAGAAATCAATAATTCTCCATTCATTAAAGTAGCCTTTACCATTTTTGCCGCCGCAGCTATCCTTACTTCATTTTGGGGTGTTGCCATGGCTTTGAATGACTATATAAAAGATTTAGCCAAAGATCGACCAAGAATTAAACACAACGTCAGTGCGTTTATCTTGACCTTCTTACCTCCTATTTTATTTGCCTTGTTCTATCCTGATGGATTTGTAATCGCCCTAGGATATGCCTCTATCTCTTTGGTGATTCTCGCTCTAATTATCCCTATGCTGATGTTGCAAAAAGCAAAAAAAATAGCGGGTGAAAAAACAAGTATTTTCCAATATTGTATCTACGGATTTCTGTGGATCTTATCTGTAGCCATTGTAGTGCTTCAACTGTTATTGGCTTTTGAAGTACTTTAAGATGAGATTTTCTCGGTCTACTCGATTTATCTCACCTAGTTTATATTTGTTTCGGTGTTCGATGAATATATCTCACCTAGTTTATATTTATTTCGGTGTTCGATGAATCTACACTGCGTTCCGATTTTCACTGCGCTTCGATTTGTTTAAATTCTTCTACAAGATAATTATTGTTATCCATGATTGTCCTAGCAAAGTACAAAGAGCAAAAAACAAAGAGCAAAAAACAAAGAGCAAAAAACAAAGAACAAAGAACAAAGAACAAAAAAAGCAACCCTAAAGTTGCTTTTTTTATTTTGCTAATAAATAGCGAATTACATTTTCTGCTGCATGTAAGCCAAACAAAGCAGGCATCCAGCTGTTCGTTCCAAAAAACGACTTTTTAAAGTTTGATCCATCCGTCATTTTCAAACTACTTTCATCGGGTTTTTCCGTTGAAAAGATTGCCTTTACTCCTGATGAAATCCCCTCTTTCTTTAAGCGTTTGCGGATTTGTTTTGCCAAAGGACATACATCCGTTTTGCTGATGTCTTTCACCACTATTTTTGACGCTTGCATTTTTCCACCAGCTCCCATAGCGCTGATTACTTTTACGCGTTTGCGTTTAGCAGCGAGGATTAAGTTGATTTTAGGTGTAATACTATCAATACAATCCAAAACGTAATCGTATTCTTCCGTTACTACTTCATGGGTACGTTCAGGAGACAAAAACTCCTCGATACGCGTGAGGTTTAATTCGGGATTGATATCTAGCAAACGATCTCCTACCACATGTACTTTTGCCCTACCTACTGTAGAGTGTAAAGCAGGTAATTGCCTGTTGATATTGGTGATATCAACAGTATCTCCATCTACAATAGTCATCGTTCCCACACCTGCACGAGCCAAAAACTCAGCGGCAAATGATCCTACTCCCCCTAATCCAACAACTAATACGTTGGCGTTTTTTAATTTTTCGAGCCCTTCTTCTTTAAAAAGCAAGGCTGCTCTTTCTTGCCAAATAGCCATCTATTTCTATTTATTAATCACCCTAAAAGGCTGTTTTTATTATTCTTTATTCATCACGCGTTTAAAATTGGACGCTACAATTTCATCAATAGCTGGACGTAATGCTGCTGCTTTAGCATAAACATCTGCTATGGTTATAGTCTGATCGTCATCCGTTTCCAAAAACACAAACGCTTTCGGTACAGCAACAAAAGTTTCTTGTAATCGCGTATTACTCAGAAGTGCGCGACCAAAAGAAAGATAGATCCCATTTTTCCATAAACTCTCGGCTACTTGTTGATGTTTATTAAATCCATGAACAATGAGCGGAATAGTGAGATTCAATCGCTTCTTAAGTGCAATGATTTCTTGATAGGCAGAAACGACGTGCAAAATTACAGCTTTTTTATTTTTTTCTGCAAGAAGTAATTGACGAAGCAACACTTCTTCTTGTAATGCCAAGGGAATTTCTATTTTCTTATCGAGTCCGCATTCGCCAATCGCCAAACAATTGGGGTGTTGAAGGTGGTTTTCAATGAAATGCAATTGTTCCTCAATCAAAGCAGGTTCAATATACCAAGGATGAATACCCAAAGAAAAATGAGGAATTGTCAAATCGACCGCAAGCAAGTCTTGATTGACAATTGCCAATGTATCTAGTTCACTAGATCGATGATGAGTATGGAGGTTGTATTTCATAAGAGCGAAGATAAAAAAAAAGGTCTTTCGTTTGCTTACACATACGAAAGACCTTAGGATCAACTTTTTTTATGTCTATTTCAAACCAGCTAAACTGTGTTCAATCGTTGAAATTTTAGCCAACGCATCGGCTTCTTTTTGTTTTTCATTCGCTACAACTTGTTCAGGAGCTCCACTGACAAATTTTTCATTTGATAGCTTTCCTTGTACCGATTTCAAGAATCCTTTCAAGTATTTCAATTCTTCTTCTAGTTTTGCTATTTCTTCTTCCACATTGACATTCCCTGCCATTGGAATAAAGTATTCATTCGATTTTACTCGGTATGACAATGCTCCACTTACTTGATCTGTTACGTACTCCAAACTTACCACATTTCCTAATTTTGAGACTATACTGTCAAAATAGGTTGAGATTTTTTCGTTGTTGATTACTTTTAAATCAATTGTTTCCTTGAACGCAATGTTTTTATCCTTTCTGATGGTACGGATACCCGCAATTACCTCCATAGCAAACTCAAACTCTTTGATTAATTTCTCGTCATACTCTTTTATTGCTGGCCAAGACGAAATCACTAAGGCTTGTTCAGGCGTACGCGCATGGATGTGTTGCCAAATTTCTTCAGTTAAGAAAGGCATAAATGGATGTAAAAGCTTCAAGTTTTCCTCCAACAATTCAATTACTTTCGCATAGGTAGTGGCGTCGATCGGCTGTTGGTATCCCGGTTTAATCATTTCCAAGAACCAAGAACAGAAATCATCCCATACTAATTTATAGATGGCCATTAAGGCATCTGATATTCTGTATTTTGAGAAATGATCTTCGATTTCCACTAGTGTTTTTTGCAATTTTGCTTCGTACCAAGCCAATGAAACTTTGGCTGTTTCAGGTTGTTCCAAGGTTTCAGACACTTCCCATCCTTTAATTAGACGGAAGGCATTCCATACTTTATTGGTAAATGCTTTTCCTTGTGCACATAAGTCTTCGTCGAATAAGATATCATTTCCTGCTGCTGCAGATAACAATAAACCTACGCGAACTCCATCAGCACCAAACTTGTCAATTAATCCTAACGCATCTGGAGAGTTTCCTAGTGATTTTGACATTTTACGGCGTTGTTTATCCCGTACGATTCCCGTGAAATAAACATTGGTAAACGGTTGTTTACCTGTATACTCGTAACCTGCCATGATCATACGCGCTACCCAGAAGAAAATAATATCGGGTCCCGTTACTAGATCATTTGTTGGATAATAGTACTTAAACTCTTCATTTTCAGGGTCAATTAATCCGTTAAATACAGACATTGGCCATAACCAAGAAGAGAACCAAGTATCCAAAGCATCTTCATCTTGTTTTAAATCGGCTACAGTTAAATTTGCATTTCCCGTTTTGGTTTTTGCTAATTCAAGCGCTGCTTCTTTTGTTTCCGCTACAACGAAGTCTTCTTTTCCATCTCCATAGTAGAAGGCTGGAATTTGGTGTCCCCACCATAATTGACGAGAAATATTCCAATCGCGAATATTTTCCAACCAGCTTCTATAGGTACTGTTATAACGACTTGGATATAGTTTTACCTCTTCTGTTGTCATTACCGCATCTAAAGCAGGTTTTGCCAATTCTTCCATTTTCAAGAACCACTGATCAGACAAACGCGGTTCAATTACCGCTTTTGTACGCTCTGATGTTCCCACGTTATTCAGGTAGTTTTCCACTTTTTCCAACGCGCCAATTGACGCTAATTCAGCCTCAATTTCTTTGCGTACGACAAAGCGATCTTTTCCTTTATAGTGTAAACCTAAATCATTTAGTGTCGCATTAGCATTAAAGATATCAATGATTTCTAAATTGTGACGTTCTCCTAGGTCTTTATCATTTACATCATGTGCAGGGGTAACCTTTAGACATCCTGTTCCGAACTCCATATCCACATACTCATCAAAAACAATCGGTACAACGCGGTTGCAAATCGGCACAATCGCTTGTTTTCCTCTTAGGTGTTGATAGCGTTCGTCATTTGGATTAATACAAATAGCACTATCTCCCAAAATCGTTTCTGGGCGTGTAGTTGCAATCGTCAAATAATCCGAAGTACCTTCGATTTGATAGTTTATATGGTATAGTTTTCCTTGGCGTTCTTCATAGATTACCTCTTCATCTGATAGCGTAGTCTTCGCTTCAGGATCCCAGTTTACCATGCGGTATCCGCGGTAAATTAATCCTTTGTTATACAAATCAACAAACAACTTAATCACTTGTTGTGACATTGCTGGATCCATCGTGAATTTTGTACGATCCCAGTCACACGAAGCGCCTAATTTTTTCAACTGATCTAAAATCACGCCTCCATATTCCTCTTTCCATTCCCAAGCGTGTTGTAAAAATTCTTCTCTAGTTAGGTCGTTTTTATTGATTCCCTGCTCTCTCAATTTAGCGACGACTTTAGCTTCAGTTGCAATAGATGCGTGATCCGTTCCCGGGACCCAACATGCGTTTAGCCCTCTTAAACGGGCACGACGTATTAATACATCTTGAATTGTAATATTCAACATATGCCCCATATGCAATACTCCTGTTACGTTTGGAGGAGGTATTACAATCGTGTACGGCTGTCTCTCATCTGGTATAGATCGGAAAAAATTATTTTCCATCCAATACTGATACCATTTTTGCTCTACTTGCTTTGCGTCAAATTGTGCAGGAATTACCATTATTCTATAATTTAATTATTAAAAAAAGACAAAACATCCAGTTGCTTAGCAGAAAAATAGTTTTTTTCATTCTTTGTAACCGTAGTTTTCGTTATCTTTGTATTGTACAAAAGTAATTATTACTCGTCAATTATAAAAGTATATCTAAAATCGAATATGCAAAAAAATTTGCGAGTTTTCGAAAAGTTTTTAATTTTACAAAACAACAAAAAGTTATAGTAATGAAAAAATTAATAGCAGTATTCGCATTAGTATTATCTAGTGCTTTGACATTTGCTCAAAATGGTCCAAAGATTCAGTTCGCAGCTGAAAACAACACAATCGATTATGGTACAGTAGTTAGAGGTACTGACGATGGGTTGCGCTCTTTCGAATTTACAAACACAGGAGATCAACCGTTGATCATTACGAATGTTCGTTCTACATGTGGATGTACAGTTCCTTCAAAACCAACAGAGCCCATTATGCCAGGTAAAACAGGAAAAATCGATGTGAAATACAACATGAGCATTGGTAGAATTAGCCGTACGATTACAGTTGAATCGAATGCCGTAAACTTTGAAAACGGTACAGTGCCTTTGAGAATTAAAGGAGAAGTTGTTGATAAATAGTTTCTAACACACATAAAAAAAGCCACTCAGACGAGTGGCTTTTTTTATATAGTTACTGTATTACTTTCTAAATTCTTGATTATTGTGAATGGCCTGTGTAAAAAACTCTACGCCTTTCACCTCTACTTTAGATTCAAATCCTCTAATGTGCTTTTCGTGATGAATATCCGATCCAACAAAATCAATTAATCCGTTAGATAATAAAAAATTAGCCGCTTCTAAAACGTGTTTACCGTAATAACCTGTTACAGAAAGTAAATTCATTTGGAAGTGACAGCCCGCTTTTTTCAGCTTCTTATACATGGCTGTATTTTGATGGTAAAAGTTGTAACGCTCTGGATGAGCCAACACAATATCGTATCCGTTTGACTTCAATTGAAATAAGATGTCCATCAGTTGAATAGGTGGGTTCATATACGACATTTCTACCAACACATACTTGTTCTTTAACGTTAAGAGCTCTTTATTTTCGATACGAGGCAATAGTGTTTCATCCATCATGTATTCAGAAGCAACACGCAAGTCTATCGCTTTAGATTCTGCTGGTAATTCCTCTTGTACTTTTTGATACTGACTTAGAATACCTTCTCTTGTATTTTCCCAAACTAATGGAGTCGTATGTGGTGTAGCAATGGCTTGTTCAAATCCCAACTGCTGCATCGCTTTAATAATAGTTCGCGTATCTTCAATGGTTTGGGCACCATCGTCAATTCCATAAATTAAATGCGAGTGAATATCCACATAATTATCGGGAATTAAATCTTTTAAAATAGGTTTTGATTTAAAAAAAGAAAACATAGTCTACTATTTATTCTTCACTCTATTTTGTAAAACTGGCTTAAATTCCAAAAATAAAGTTACAAGAGTTAACAGGTACAAAGGTAAGGTTATTATTAATTTTTCTGAATAAAAATTCAACATAACATACAGTATTAACAATATTACAACAATAATACCCAATATTGACTTAATTTTATTTAACGATTTAACAAATGGAATCAAAATAAGTAGAGGATTACATAAAAAAACCACATTATTTAGCAGTATTTCTCCATGTAGAGAATAAAACCCCACCAGTAAGAAAAACCATCCAAACAAGCCAATACAAACAAAATAGATCGATCGAATAGTCTTATTTAAGGTTAATACCATCAGAATAAGCATAGCCAAGGAGGCGAACCAGTAGGTATTCCACCATACATAGCTATCGGTTGGCTGGGATTGAAAAACGGTTTTTTCCTCTTTGACTAAGGGTTGGTTTCCATTTTTACTTTGTGCCAATCCCAACTGAAACTTATCAGGTAAAAACAACAAATTTGAGGGGTGATCAACTTTATTACCAAAAATTAAATTAATGCCTAACTTTTCGAAATAGCGATCTTTTAAATAGGTATTTAGTATGCTTCGATAGGTAGCTGTATTGCCTTTTACTGCCACTTCTACGGGGGTTGGCAAAACGTCATTGAGAATATCGACCACTTTGGTTGTACAGTTTTGGTCGATAAATTTATAGATATAATAGCGATTTTCTTCCTTTAGCGATTGGTTTAAGTTTGTCCAAATGGTTTGCTTTTGTTCTGCAGACAGGTTGAGTTCTTGTTCTACCACAGATCGATTAGCGTAGGCGTAATTAACTACAAAATTTTTATAATTTTCATAATCGACAAAATAAAGTAAATCCCCTTTGACAAATTTACCATAGAAATTAGGGGTACTAAAATCAAACATGCCATAGTTGTACACGCGATCGATTCCCTCTGCTGGATCGTAAACGCGAATAGCAGTATGTCCAAATAAGGAGTAGAGTTCTCCTCCTGTTCCACAAGTTAAGACGCTAATTTGCGCTTTCTCCGACAACTTTCGTTCGGCTGTATTTCCATAGGTTAGTTGTAAGAGAAGCACTGCAAAAAGCAACGCGAATACTTTTTTCATTTTCTATTTTCTAAAAATTCCTAAATCTAATTTTAACGAGAAGACATTTGAATAAATGGCTGCACTTTGATCACCTATATCCGTTAAGGCATAATCGACTTGGATACCTTTATAGTGGAATCCCACACCAATATTGGGTTGAAATTCCATTTTTTTGGTATTGTCCATTTGC
>JASLHL010000093.1 GCA_030152225.1 Flavobacterium sp.
CAAGCGAATGTTTCCTTAACGTTAATTTTTATCTCAAAACTAAGATTCTTCTGAATTCACATCCAAAACCGCAACTTAAACACTAGTAATCAACAACTTAAACACTTAACATTGCGTTGATATTCAGCGATTTACTTAACATTAAGATAACATTAGCGTGTGCAATCCAAGGCAAAACTATTGCCAATTTACGAGTAAAACAAATCGTAAAAAACTATATACCAAACCATTACCCTATTCCTCCTCTTCTTTTGGACTAACCCATTGGCTAATTTTTTCTTTATTGCGAATCAAGATATAACCTACAAGCAAATTAAATAGACTAGCAAACCAATAATTGCCTGTTTGTACATATTCGTACGGATTATCGACCGCTTTGGCTTTAAACCAAAACAAAGCATTACTCAAAAAAGAAGGCAGATTATCGATCAGAAGTCCCAACCCTACAAAAAACAGTCCCAATTGTGTCAATCCATCCACAGTCAGAGCCGCTGTAGGGATTGTTGGATTAGTAAAGCCTTGTTCGACCTTTAAAAAATCGACGATCTTTTCTGCAAATACAAAGAGCAAAGCCAATAGTCCAACTAAAAAAACAGTATAGAGCAACTCGATTCCATTTGTTCCTAATACATCTTGATCCATCCAAATACGTATGACTAACAAAGGAAGATTCAACAAGAAGGTATGGATCACTAGGCTTAGCGCAACTAACTTTAGTACTATTACAAACAAATCTCTAACTCTCATTTCTTCCTTTTTTATAGCAATCAACTAATTTAACAAAAATATCGCAATTTCTTTGGTTGGTTTACCGCTGTCAAATTACTTTCTACTTGAATGGCTTTTAAATTTACGCTTTCTTGAATATTACGGACAGAGTAAGTCCTATAAATTTTTATTTTGTACTTTAGCGAAAACTAATAATATTATACACAACCTAGATAACTATGGATATTAACTTCAATAAAAACGAAGATCACAACAAGTTATTACTTTCTGATTTAAAACGAAAACTAGCAAAAGTTAAACTTGGTGGAGGTGAAAAGCGAATTGAAAAATTGCACCAACAAGGAAAAATGACAGCCAGAGAACGCATTGATTACCTATTAGATCCTAAGGCTAATAGTATTGAAATTGGTGCTTTTGCAGGTGATGAGATGTACGAAGAGCACGGTGGATGTCCATCAGCTGGTGTAGTGGTCAAAATAGGTTATATTAAAGGTAAACAGTGTATTGTAGTAGCCAATGATGCAACAGTAAAAGCTGGAGCTTGGTTTCCTATTACTGGAAAGAAAAACCTACGTGCCCAAGAGATTGCCATCGAAAATAAGCTTCCTATTATTTATTTAGTAGATAGTGCTGGGGTATATTTACCACTACAAGATGAGATTTTCCCTGACAAAGAGCACTTTGGAAGAATTTTTAGAAACAACGCCATTATGAGTAGTATGGGGATCACCCAAATTGCTGCTGTAATGGGTAGTTGTGTTGCTGGTGGGGCTTACCTCCCTATCATGAGTGATGAGGCTTTAATCGTGGATAAAACGGGGAGTATTTTCTTAGCGGGAAGCTACTTAGTAAAAGCAGCGATTGGCGAAAGCATTGACAATGAAACCCTTGGTGGTGCAACAACACATTGTGAGATTTCAGGTGTAACAGACTACAAGGCAAAAGACGATAAAGACGCTTTAGATACCATCAAAAATATTGTCGATAAGATTGGTGATTTCGACAAAGCGGGATACAATAGAATTGCGGCTAAGAAGCCCGCGGCAGATCCGGCTGACATTTACGGTATTTTACCCAAATCACGTGCGGAACAGTACGATATGATGGAAATCATCAAGCGTTTGGTTGATGATTCTGAATTTGAAGAATACAAAGCAGGTTATGGTCAATCGTTAATTACGGGTTATGCGCGTATTGATGGTTGGGCTGTGGGTATTGTTGCCAATCAGCGTAAAGTGGTCAAAACGAAAAAAGGAGAAATGCAATTTGGAGGGGTAATTTACTCTGACTCTGCAGATAAGGCTACTCGTTTTATTGCGAATTGCAACCAAAAGAAAATTCCATTGGTCTTTTTACAAGATGTAACTGGATTTATGGTTGGATCGAAATCAGAACATGGCGGAATCATCAAAGATGGCGCTAAGATGGTTAATGCAGTTTCGAACTCTGTCGTTCCTAAGTTTACTGTTGTTGTTGGAAACTCCTATGGAGCAGGAAACTACGCCATGTGTGGAAAAGCCTATGATCCTCGTTTGATCTTTGCTTGGCCAAGTGCAGAACTTGCTGTTATGGGCGGTGCACAAGCAGCCAAAGTATTGTTGCAAATCGAAGCTTCTTCTCTAAAAGCAAAAGGCGAAGCGTTATCCGCAGAAGAAGAACAAAAACTATACGACAAAATTAAAGCGAAATACGATAAACAAGTCTCTCCATACTACGCGGCAGCGCGAATTTGGACTGATGCTATTATCGATCCTTTGGATACGAGAAAATGGATTTCTATGGGAATCGAAGCCGCGAACCACGCGCCTATCGAGAAACCTTTTAACCTTGGCGTTATTCAAGTATAATTTAAAAAACGGCGATTTTATATCGCCGTTTTTTTATGGTTAACGGTTTACAGTTAACGACGAACCACTTACCACTCACCACTTACCACTCACCACTTACCACTCACCACTTACCACTCACCTCTTACCACTCACCACTCACCACTTACCACTTACCACTCACCACTAACCACTTACAAATACAAAATATACGCCAGTGAGCTCACCGAAATAAAAATCCACAGCAATACCCCTTCAATAAAAGGTTTGGCACCTACATTTTTTACCGTTCTAAACGATAAAGAAGTACCGATTAGAAATAGTGTTAGCGTTAAGGCTGCTTTGGATAATTCTACAATATAAGGTCCCAAAGGCTGAATAAAAGGAATATAGGAATTAGCGAGCATTGCCAAAATGAACAACCCAATAAAGTAAGGGATTTTCACTTTTGATCCTTTATTTTTGAATAGCATAGTCGATAAAAAAGCAACGGGAATGACCCAAAGCGCACGGGCTAATTTTACCGTTGTAGCGACTTCTAGGGCTTCATCTCCATATTTTGCAGCGGCTCCCACAACCGAACTCGTATCGTGAATGGCAATAGCAGACCACAGTCCGAAGTCGACCTGGCTCAACCCCAACGCATGACCGATGGGTGGAAATATAAGTAAGGCCACGGAATTCAAGATAAATACAATCCCCAAAGCAACGGATATTTGCTTTTCATCTGCATCAATGACTGGGGATACGGCTGCAATAGCACTACCGCCACAAATCGCTGTTCCCGAAGAAATTAGATAGGATATTTTCTTGTCAATTTTTAGCAGTTTTCCGATTCCAAATCCTAAAATTAACGTTAGTAAGATGGAAAAAATAGTCAAGACAAAACCGTCTTTTCCCGCTGCTAAAGCGCTGTATACATTCATTCCAAACCCCAGTCCAACAACAGCAACCTTCAATAGGAGTCCTGTGGCTTTCTTGGTTTGCTTGCTATAGGGGTTTTCAAAAATTTGTGCGTAAATAATACCCAATACCAAAGCCGTTGCAGAAGAGATAAAAGGGAATAAGCTTAGTACAGCTAAGCCAATGAGTATTAGTTTACTACCGAGTGCAGTATTGCTGTTAGGTGCTGTCATAAAATATGTATTTTCATCTCTACAAAGGTCAATCATCTACCCAAGCGAGAAAAATACATAATAGTTATTGGCTATAACTTTAGGTTATACGATTTAATAAAGCGAATAAACAATTCTACCAGTGCACTTTCTTGTCCTTGTCGCTGTACAATGCTGAATTTTCGTCTGATATCTAGCCCATTGATATCAACAACCACTAACTCATTGTACTTCAATTCCTTTAAGATAGCATGTATAGAAATAAAGGCAAAGCTATCGGAATGCTTGAGGTACATTTTAATACTTTCGGTACTAGAGAAGTTCATTTCATTGCGCAATTGATTCAGGGAAATTCCCAGTTGATTCAAATTACTTTCAATGACGTCTAGGGTTCCTGACCCAGTTTCTCGCAATAAGAAGGAATAGTCTTTGAGTTCTTCGGGTTCGATCAGTCCTGTTTTAAACTTGGGATTTTCTGCTCGACACACCAAGACAATTTCATCATCAATAAAGTCAATATACTTGATTTGTGGGTTTTTCGAACATCCTTCCACAATGCCGACATCAATAGTTTTACTCAAGAGTAATTGTTCGATAACTGCTGAATTCTCGGAGAGGATATCCAAATGGATATCGTGTACTTTGGTCCTGAATTCGGCTAATAATGGGGGTAAAACGTATTGAGAAACCGTGGTACTCGCTCCTATTCGCAGGTTTCCATCCATTTTTGCATTTAGGGCATGCATATCAAATTCCAAATTGCGATAGGTGGAAAAGATATCCTCTGCGTAGTTGTAGAGCAATTGTCCCGATTCGGTCAGGCGAATTGTAATTCCATCACGTACAAATAGTTTGGTTTGATAGTGGGATTCTATTTCGCGAATGTGTTTGGAAACGGCAGGTTGTGAAATCAACAGCTCCTTGGCAGCTTTGGTAAAGCTTTCCCTTTTTGCAACGGTATAAAAAACCTTCAAC
>JASLHL010000016.1 GCA_030152225.1 Flavobacterium sp.
CTCTACGATAAAAGTGTCTTCGTCATTCAATCCATACACCCAAATTTCTTTGGTTTCATTTGGGTAATACGTTTTCATCAACAGGGGTTCTGGTCCTGATTTTTTCTCTCTAAACTGCATCACATGAACCGAACCATCTTCCTTTCGCTTCAGGGTAAAGGTGTCTTTTTTATCCGTACCCGACAAGACAACATACTTGCGCAATTCCTTGTAATATCGAGGCACATAAGCGACTATTTTTTGCTTGCGCACTTTGAGTACTTCTTTGATGTGTTCGATATCTTCGCCTTGTACTTCGTTGGGAAGCTGGGCAAAAATGCGATCGATGCTTTCATCATCCAAGGCATCAACAACCGATTGAGCCTCGTTAATCCAGTCTTCTTCCGTGGTTGACTTAAGCAAGTATTGATCCAGCGGAAATGCCGTATGGTTAATCCAGCGCGGGCTAGCAAAATCAGCCGTATAATTTTGCATGTGGCGCAATACGGGTAATTTTTTGATCAGCGATAACAACGCACCGTCAATTTTGGCAAACGCCTGATCGCGATCTCTTGGTACGGGGCGATACACCGTTTGATCTCCTTCTTTAAATTCAGACCATCTCCATTGATCGCCATGTCGATCCCAATCGCCAATCAGCATATCGAAGATTCGCGCACGCAAATATAGGGGCTCATCCACTTCGTATTTCTCACTTTTTCTCAAATTGGCAATGACATCTGTGGTACTGATGATTTTTGCGGCATTTCCAAAACTATCTGCCTCATCATGTCCTTCACTTGGGCGTTCTTCAATCATGTATAATTCATCTCCATACTTCGCATTAAACGCTCCCAAAGCTTGTTGTTTGGGAATATAGTACAGCTCGGGATTGGTATGATAAATGCCTACTTGTTCGGATAAATCGCCAATAATAAAAGGCGTATAGGGATGTGCAGTGGTATAAAAATCATAGATAAAACCCTCTGCCCAGGTATTATCAAACGATTCCATCACGTATTGATCGGTAAAAACAGCGGTTTGCAAAAAGCGAGACACACTTTTTCGCACCCCACGCATCACGTATTGGGTTCCGTTTTTATCCGCTAAACGCAAAGACAAGGATTGATGTCCCCCACCTGAAATCAAAGGCGTTAATCCCCCTTTTAACGTGTCTAAATTCGCTACAGGAGCCAAGATCGGTTGTCCATAGGTCGAACGATAGTGTTCCCCCCATAAGAAACGGTAAAAACCGCCCTTTTTTGTCCATTTTGTTGGATATACACTGGCAACAATTGAATCTTGTTTGGGTGTTCCAAACGTTTCTACTACGGCTTGTTCTGGTTTAAAAATTTGTTTTCGCCAAAGCTGTTGATGCTGTCCATCTACAAAGGAATAAAACGTAACATAGGTACTTTTATCTGCAGCAATTTCCAACGTCGCATACCCCAATTGACCAGCGGAAAAACTACCTGGCTCAATGGCTCTTGCTGGAGATAACCCTCCCAAGGCACCACTAACCACTTGTTTTACTCCATTTTTCTCTATGTATTGCAAGTTGCGCTCATGTCCAGACACCAAAACAACATTATCGTACATCTGGGCCATCGTTTGCAAACGCTTATTTAGGGTATTGTATTTTTTCCCCTGCAGATCTTGGGCTTGTATACCTGAGACAGCTCGGGTATAATTAATCACAGATCCCACCACAGGCAGTGGAATTTTCGCCTCAAACGGATACAGATGATCGCGAAGTGAAAAATATCCCCCGTGATTTCCTGTGCTGTACACGGGATGGTGCAGTGCCAAAACCACAATTTTATTTTGATTTTTATTGATTTCTCCTCTTAGTTCCTCAAAAAAGTCTTCGCGTGTTTTGATATCGCAATCCTCATTCATATTGGGTTGTTTGTCCCAATTTTCTAAATACCATTGGCTATCTACGGTGATTAATACCGTTTCATCATTAATCTTCAAACGCTCATAACCACATACTTTACGCGGTAAGAGTGCTTTTTTATCAGCTAAAGTTGTCGATAAAAACTTAGCAATATCTTTAATTCCCTCATACCCTTTTTTCCATTCTGCCTCTCCATTGATAAAGACCATTTCCCCTTTGAATTGGTTGGCCCAAGTCAAGGCTGTATTCAATCGAAGGTCATCTGTTTGCTTTAGCTGCTTTTTCTGTATATTATCTCCTAGCAAAACCAAGGTAGCTTGTTTATCTGCTTGTTCAAAAACGCGACTCAATTGCGCAATATGCGCTTGTTCTTCCGCAGATTTTGCTTCGAGTAAACTTCCGACTAAATAGTACGTATGTACAATTTTATTCTCTTTTGTACGTTCTTCTACTGCTAGTTGTTCCTTATCTACGCGCTGTTGAGGATGCAATGTTGCACAAGAGTACAGCAAGGAAACAAGGAGAAAATAAGCCATTGGCTTAATTTTAATACGCCAATCAGGGTTTTGACTAAATAATTTCATATTTTTAGACATAAAAAGAGGGTTGCTATGACTATTTTACAAAAGGTTGAAGAATATATCTTTCAACTATACAAAGATACATTATCACAACAATATACCTATCATAATTTTAACCATACTATACGTGTAGTGAATGGTTTAGATGAGCTATTAAAAAAGATCGAAGTCAGTGAAAAAGAAGCGATGAACTTGAAACTCGCCGCTTGGTTTCACGATATTGGCTATACAAAATCATGTGAAGAACACGAACAAAACGGAGCCGCTATTGCCGAAGCCTATCTGCAAGAGCAAGGCGTTTCACCCGAAGATATTCAGTGTATTAAAGCCTTAATTTTAGCGACTAAGTTGGATCATGTACCTACAAATCTCTTGGAGTGCATCATCAAAGATGCGGATTTTGCACATATGGCTGATGATGACTTTATCGAGGTGAGCAATTTGCTTTTAGATGAATTGACCACAACGTGTGATTTTAAATTTACGCAAGAGGAATGGAACCAACAGAACTTGAATTTTCTCGTTTACAGACACCGTTACTACACCGATTACGCCCGTCAAAAATGGCAACCCAAGAAACAACAGAATATTTTTGCCATTCAAACGCGTATTGAAAAAGACAAAAAGAAGAAGGAAAAGACCAATAAAAGAGAACATTTTAGATCGATTGACACCCTATTTCGCACCACCTTACGCAATCACACGCAATTAAGTGCCATTGCAGATCGCAAGGCGAATATTCTATTGTCTGTCAATGCAATTATCATTTCTATTTGTTTATCTACCCTGATTCCCAAATTAGATAGCCCTTCAAATGCACACTTGATCATTCCGACTTTTGTGTTAATTTTCTTTAGTGTAGCTACCATTATTTTTGCCATCATGTCTACAAGGCCCAAAGTAACGGCAGGCACTTTTTCTCAAGAAGAAATTGAAAACCACACCGTTAACTTGCTTTTCTTTGGTTCGTTTCACAAAATGCCATTGGATGAATATTACAAAACCCTGCGAAATTTAATCCGCAAGGAAGAAAATATTTACGAAGCTTTGACAACCGATTTATACTACTTAGGAAAAGTATTAAACCGCAAGTATACCCTGTTGCGCATGACCTATACTATTTTCACTATTGGTATTCTCGCTTCAGTCATTGCGTTTGTTCTCGCTTTTAGAGGTATTGGTTTCTAAGGAAATTCACCATGAGTTGCGGATAATCCAGCTGTTCTAGGTTATAGTCTAAATTCACTAGTACACGAAGTCCAATTAAGCCCGAAACGCCTTGCAAATCTTCTACATCAAAAGCTTGAATAGTAGATTGTAATATACCTAAATGCTGTAAATACTTGACATAGCCCATGTATTCATCGCGGTCTGCATGGGAGGCAAATACAATGGCAATACTCTTCGGTTGTACGATGCGTTCTTCTGAGTTTTGAATCATGGCTTTGTCCAAGCGTTTTTTGATAATTTCATAACGGGTATTGTATGAACCGTCGATGTCAAAACGCTTCTCATCCATTCGAAATTGAATACTCAACGACGCGTCATAAACCAAAATCAACGATGTTGCATCCATGGGGATTTTATCTTGAATATTGTTGCGGTAATGTACACACATTTGCTCTGCTATCACTTGGAGTTGCCACAGGCGCAAATTTTGTAAATACGTAATATCAAAAGCACGATCAGGGCAAATAGAATCACCAATATACATATTGTGCTCTACACCATCGGTTTTAAATCGCTCGTAATAATGTGGATACACCTCTTGTGCCTGCTTTTGTCTTTTGTCTAAGATATCGGAATAACACTTGTTAATACGTCCAATTTGCTTGTCAAATACCTTGCGATAACGGTAGTACACATCTAACTCATAATCGATATGCACGAAGTAAGCATTTAGCTTTTCCGCATTAAACAAATAGCTTTCTTTTTGCAACAAAGGATGTATTTCTTCGCGAATATAGCTTTGAATGCGTTGTTCTAAGCCCGAATAAAAGTGGTTCTTTACTTGTTTGTAATAGGCTTGAATTTTTAAGCGGTGTTTTTCCATTAGGATATTGTCACTCGATTTGGCATAGTCTTCCAACAAATCAGACAGCTGCTTAAGTTGTGCCATTAAATCCTGTTGGATAGCATTATTGCGCAGTTGACTAGAGCCTTTGATATCAATTTCACCATAGAGTGGAAACACATCGGGAAAGGCAATAGGCGTCAAAATATAGTTTTTATCTGCCACACTATCCATATAGTTCTTCTGCGCTTCTTCGAGAAACTTCCAATATACACTTGGGTGAATGGTGGTGTATTCCCGCTGTATAATGGCCTCAATGTGATTCAAAGCATCGGACCTCACCCGTTCCATCGTCTCCGCAATGATCGGCATAAGTTCATTTAGCTTTTGTGCATTCACACTGTGAAGATCACGCGGATTACTCGAAACTATTTCCAAAATTCCCTCAATCCCAGTAGAAGTAATAATCGGGCTAAACAAACAGCTGCGAACTCCCTTTTTCTCCAGGTTCTCACACATTTCTCGGTGTTCTTCATTTTGGATTTCAGCCTCCACATCAGAAATGCTAAAATATTGTTTCTGCACCATCAGTCGACGATAAGCCTGAGCAGAAATAACAATTTGGCTCTGTTCTTCATTGAGCAAATAGCTGTTGACAATCATGACGTTTTTGAGTTCTGCTTGAGCAGTAGTGTCTCCACGCAAAACCGTTAATCCAATTTTCAGGTTGGGCAATTTAAAAATAGAACTGAACAACTGATTGACAAAATCGCCTAATGGCTTGCGTTGTAGTTCGGTTTTTAGGAAGCTCTCTTTCAGTAATGACAAGGCATTTTCAAAGGTTACATCGACTAAACTCAACAAACCAAATCCCCTGAGATCCCAACTTTTTTGTGGGAAATAGCGTTGCCACAGTTCAAAATCATCGTAATTATCCTGTAGCAATTCGATGTCTTTTTGGGTGAGCATTACCGCATTTTCTCTAGGAGATAGTTCGACAAAATCTGCGTTATATAACACGCGATAGTATCGCGTAATACCGCGTTTATCGGGTAGATCAATAAACAGGGGTTGGCTGAGATCGAAATTGGTATTGAAGTAAAAGTTCATAATAATACAACAACACGCGATATAGTATTCATTTTGATTAAAATTGCGGATTTCACCCGTATACGTCCCACCAGCATCCAATATAATTTGTTTAAAACGTCGGGTATGATTGAACATTATATTTTGAAAAGGCATAGAAACGGCCTTAATTTCATTGTCGGATAAAGCCGATGGAAAAATAACGTCAAAGAGTTCTTTCACCAAACTTTCATACGTATCTGTCATTGGCGTATCAACGACTTCTTCTTCGACGATGAGTTGCTGATCCGCTCTGGCTAAAAGGTCTTCATAATACGCTTTTTTATAGGGATTTCCATAATCAAGCGCAATAAACTTTTTCAACTCGTCTTTTAGTTTATCAAAAGAGAATTCGATATGGAACGGGGTCAATTCAAACGCTTTTAATCTCATGTCATTTACTTCTATAAGGGTTTAAAGATACGGAATCCTTGAGTTTTAATTCCATTTCCCCTTAATTATCTTCTTTGTAAAGTTCTAAAAAACGAAAAAATAAAATATTGTACTTTTGCAGGAAATATCGAAAACGATTATGATTAAAATTGGCAATATAGAACTACCCGATCATCCGTTGCTTTTGGCACCGATGGAAGATGTGAGTGATCCTCCTTTTCGCCGTTTGTGTAAAAAACACGGGGCGGATTTAATGTATTCAGAATTTATTTCTTCTGAAGGATTAATTCGCGATGCTATAAAAAGCAAGATGAAATTGGATATTTTTGATTACGAGCGTCCTGTTGGTATTCAGATTTTTGGTGGCGATGAGGAAGCGATGGCGATGTCAGCGCGAATCGTAGAAACGGTACGTCCTGATTTAGTGGATATTAATTTTGGATGTCCCGTAAAAAAAGTAGTATGCAAAGGTGCGGGTGCAGGTGTATTGAAAGACATTGATTTAATGATTCGCCTAACCAAAGCGGTGGTGTCGAGCACCTCATTACCTGTAACGGTAAAAACGCGTTTGGGCTGGGATGAGGAATCAATAAATATAGATGAAGTAGCAGAGCGCTTGCAAGATGTAGGGGTACAAGCCTTGACGATTCACGCGAGAACCCGTGCGCAGATGTACAAAGGGCATTCGGATTGGACACATATTGAACGCATCAAAAACAATCCGCGTATTAAAATTCCCATTTTTGGCAATGGCGATATCGATAGCCCACAAAAGGCATTGGAGTACAAAGAAAAATTTGGCTTAGACGGTATGATGATTGGTCGTGCTGCCATAGGCTATCCTTGGATTTTTGACGAAATAAAGCACTATTTTCAAACAGGAGAATTCTTACCTCCTCCTACTATTAAAGATCGCTTAGAAGCTGCTAAAAACCATTTAATCTGGTCCATGGAATGGAAAGGTGAACGCTTGGGTATCGTCGAAATGCGCCGTCACTATACTAACTACTTCAAAGGCATCCACGGGTTCAAACCCCATCGCCTAAAATTAGTTACCACAGATGACGTAACGGAATTGTTAAACTTGTTTGATCAAATTGCAGCAGAATACAAAGATTACGTGATTGGTGAATAGTGAGTGGTGAATGGTGAATGGTGAGTGGTGAGTGGTGAAGAGTAGAGAAGGGAAATGGGAAATGGGAAATGAGAGAAGGGAGAAGGGAGAAGGGAGAAACCGTAGCGAAGTGTAGGTTCATCGAATACTAAAAAAAACTGTTTTTCGGCTTTCGGCTTTTGGTTCATTACATCTAGTTGAAAAAAAAATCTCTTATGAAGAGAAAATCAAACAAAGAACAAAGAACAAAGAACAAAGCGCAAATCGAAGCGTAGCGTAGATTCATTGAACACCAAAACAAAATATCAACTAAGTGAAATAAAGAACAAAAAAAACTGTTTTTCGGCTTTCGGCTTTTGGTTCATTACACCTAGTTGAAAAAAAAATCTCTTATGAAGAGAAAATCAAACAAAGAACAAAGCGCAAATCGAAGCGTAGCGTAGATTCATTGAACACCAAAACAAAATATCAACTAAGTGAAATAAAGAGCAAAGAACAAATCGAAGCGTAGCGTAGATTCATTGAACACCAAAACAAAATATCAACTAAGTGAAATAAA
>JASLHL010000031.1 GCA_030152225.1 Flavobacterium sp.
TTCACTAATGATTTAGGAGCTGATTCACTAGACACTGTTGAGCTTATCATGGAGTTCGAAAAAGAATTCGATATTCAAATTCCAGATGATCAAGCGGAAAACATTGCTACAGTTGGTCAAGCTATCTCTTACATCGAAGAAGCTAAGAAGTAATAACTAATAACCCACGTGTTGTTAACAACACGTGGGCGTTATTATTTTGAGACATACTTACTTTAGAATAGAAAAAAGGACAGATTCACTCCTGTAGTAATCTGGTAAACAAATATAAAGCTACCCAATGTTTCCTTTTACAAAAGTGAAAAATTGGGTTTTTTTAACTTATTAAACCATAATATTGACTTTATGAAATTAAGGCGAGTTGTTGTAACAGGTTTAGGTGCCCTTACTCCCATTGGGAATAACATCCAAGAATATTGGAACGGTCTTATTAATGGCGTAAGTGGAGCCGCTCCGATTACACATTTTGATGCTACCAATTTCAAAACCCAATTTGCGTGCGAAGTAAAGAATTTCAATGTAGAGGATTTTATTGATCGCAAAGAAGCACGTAAAATGGATCGATACGCTCAATTAGCCATGGTTAGTGCTGATGAGGCTGTTGTAGATTCTAAATTAGACTTAGATAACATAGATAAAGATAGAGCTGGAGTTATTTGGGGTTCTGGAATTGGCGGATTAGAAACCTTCCAAAACGAAGTAACCGATTTCACCAATGGAAATGGTACACCTCGATTCAACCCTTTCTTTATTCCAAAGATGATTGCAGATATCGCTGGAGGACACATTTCAATTAAATACGGGTTAAGAGGTCCAAACTTCACCACCGTATCGGCATGTGCATCTTCAACCAATGCAATTATTGACGCATTTAACTACATTCGTTTAGGCATGGCAGACATCATGGTAACAGGGGGTTCTGAAGCTGCTGTAACGATTGCAGGAGTAGGTGGATTCAATGCAATGCACGCCTTATCTACAAGAAATGACAGTCCAGAAACAGCTTCTAGACCCATGGACAAAGACCGCGATGGTTTTGTACTTGGAGAAGGCGCTGGTGCATTAGTACTAGAAGAATACGAACACGCGATTGCACGTGGAGCAAAAATCTACTGTGAAATCGGCGGTGGAGGTATGTCTGCAGATGCACATCACTTAACTGCACCGCACCCAGATGGATTAGGCGCAACAAATGTGATGAAAAACTGTTTGAGAGATGCAGGTCTTGAGCCTACAGATGTTGATGTGGTAAACCTACACGGTACTTCTACTCCGTTAGGAGATATCGCTGAATCGAAAGCAATTCAAAATGTTTTTGGTGACCACGCATACTCGATGAACCTAAACTCTACCAAATCCATGACCGGTCACCTTTTAGGGGCTGCAGGTGTGATAGAAGCGATCTCGGTAATCTTATCCATCGAGCATGGTATCGTCCCTCCAACGATCAATCACTTTACAGATGATGATCAAATAGATGCTAAATTAAACTTCACTTTCAACAAAGCACAGAAAAGAGAAGTAAAAGTAGGTATGAGTAATACCTTTGGTTTCGGAGGACACAACGCTTGTGTACTAGTAAAGAAATTAGATAGTTAAGAACGACAACGTAATGTTGAGCACCGTATTAAATAAAATATTTAAAAATTCCCGTTCAAATCCAAAGGACGGGAATTTTTGTCGTAAGATATCCCAGATCACCAAAGCGAAACCGTTAGATATCGCTTACTACCGATTGGCCTTTACTCATCGATCGATGAATATCGTTGATACCCAAGGGAATCCAATTAATTACGAGCGTTTGGAGTTCTTAGGAGATGCCATGTTAAACGCTGTTGTAGCGTCTCATCTCTATTTGGAAGTTCCCAGTGGTGATGAAGGCTATTTAACGAAAATGCGTTCTAAAATTGTAAGTCGAGAAAACTTAAATACCATCGGAAAAAGCTTGGGCTTGATCGATATTGTTGAAAGCAAAATGGGCAATCAACAATTCGGAGAAAATATACATGGCAATATACTGGAAGCCTTAATAGGAGCCATTTATTTGGATCAAGGGTATCCTGCCTGTGAGAAATTCATCCATCAACGCTTGATTTCGACGATAACTGATATTCACGTATTAGAAACGAAGATCACAAGCTATAAAAGCTTGCTTATCGAATGGTGTCAAAAAACCAAACACACATTTAAATTTGACGCCTACGAAGACACTTCCAACGAAGATGTAAAATATTTTGGAGTTAAACTATTCATTGACAACAAGTTAGTATCAAAAGGAAGAGCTACATCAAAGAAAAAAGCCGAGGAAAAGGCTTCCCAACGGGCTTATTTTGCCCTCCAAGAAAAAATAAACCATTAATTTGGGGAATCAATTAACATTTACTTAATGTTTCTTCTAAATAACTACATATTATTTGAAATATAAAAGTTGTATCTTTGTATCTAACGAGTAAACAAATGGGACCAGTAGTTCTAAGATTAGAGGATTTTGAAGCTGAAAACTATAGTCTGATAGCGATACACTCATCGCGTAAGGAGGATTTTAAAGTCACCTATCTTATTAATACGATTCTAGGCCTTTATTTAGAACGCACCAAGACCGATGTTGAAGTTGAAACAGATCAAGGCTTAGCGTCTTTCTCTTTATTCGAATACGACGATCCAGATTATCACGTACTTTGGAAACTAGTATCCAATAAAGCTTTTATACTTCCCGAGTCTCAAATGGCCTCTCCCCTTTTTCAATATGTCGTCTCAACCATTAGCAAGCAAGGCTATCTCTTACCTGAACACAAAACGGTGGATTATTTTTTAAAGGTTGAAAATACAGATGAGCAATTTGAAATTGGCACAGTCATTGAAAAATTAAAATCAATAAAAATAATATCTACTGCATACGAAATTCGAGTAGAAGCGATCAAATCGAAAAACAACCTAATTTTTTAAAAAATATGGTAGCAAAAAAAAGAACCAAAATTGTAGCAACCTTAGGACCTGCATCAGGGACAAAAGAAGTGTTGCACGACATGATTAAAGCCGGTGTAAATGTATTTAGAATTAACTTTTCTCATGCAGATTACGCCGATGTACAAGAGAAAATCGACATCATTCGAGAATTAAATAAAGAATACGGCTATACAACATCAATTCTAGGAGATCTGCAAGGACCCAAATTACGTGTGGGAATTATGGCAGAAGACGTAGTTGTACATCCAGGGGATACGATTACTTTTTCAACCAAAGAAGAGTTTAAAGGTGACGCGAAGCGAGTTTATATGAACTATAAACAATTTCCAAACGACGTAAATGCTGGTGAAACCATACTATTAGACGATGGTAAATTGATCTTTGAAGTTGTTTCAACCAACAACGAAGATGAAGTGGTTGCCAAAGTAATTCAAGGTGGACCATTAAAATCAAAAAAAGGGGTAAACTTACCGATGACGAAAGTTTCCTTACCTGCGTTAACGGAAAAAGACATCAATGATGCTATTTTTGCGATTAAAGCACAAGTAGATTGGTTGGCCTTGTCTTTTGTGAGAACACCCGAAGATTTATTGGACTTACAGGAAATAGTTAAGCAGCATTCAGAGCACAAAATTCCAATTGTCGCTAAAATTGAGAAGCCTGAAGCAGTGAAGAACATCAATAAATTAGTAGCTTACTGTGATGGATTAATGGTAGCTCGTGGAGATTTAGGTGTTGAAATTCCAGCACAAGAAGTTCCTTTAATCCAAAAGCAATTGGTGCAAATAGCTAAAAATGCAAGAATTCCCGTAATCATTGCTACGCAAATGATGGAAACGATGATTTCTAGCTTAACACCAACAAGAGCAGAGGTGAACGACGTCGCAAACTCCGTAATGGATGGTGCAGATGCAGTAATGCTATCTGGAGAAACCTCAGTAGGTAGCTACCCTGTACAAGTAATTGAGAAAATGACACAGATTATTCAAAGTGTAGAAAACTCATCTTTAATTACCGTACCTCAAAGTCCACCAACCATTAAAACGAACCGTTATATCACGAAAAACATTTGTTATCACGCCGCTTTAATGGCCAACGATATCGAAGCAAAAGCCATTTGTACACTAACCAATAGTGGATATACTGCCTTCCAAATTTCGGCATGGCGTCCCAATAGTGACATCCTTGTTTTTACGTCAAATAAACGCATTTTAACGCAGTTAAACCTCCTTTGGGGAGTACAGGCCTACTACTATGACAAATACGTTAGTACGGACGAAACAATCGAGGATATCAATCATATTGTTGTAACGAAAAAACACGCAGCAAAAGGTGATATGGTGATTAACTTAGCAGCCATGCCAATCGTAGAAAAAGGAATGGTGAATACCTTGAGAATTTCAGAAATTAAATAGAATATTGGAGAAGGGAAAATGGAGAAGGGAGATGAGTGACCAATGACAATTTACATAAAAAAGCGAGGGAATCATGGTATGATTCCCTCGCTTTTTTATGTTGACAGTTAACGGTCAACAGTTTAGTTCACAGTCTATATACTGTAAACTCAACCGTAAACTAATTTTCTCCTTGCCATTCCGCATAGAAACGCGCTAAGAAACTTTCCATATAGCGGTGTCGATCTTCTGCCATTCGCTTTCCTGTTTCTGTGTGCATCAACTCTTTGAGTAGCAATAGCTTTTCATAGAAATGGTTGATTGACGTTCCTTTATGTGCCTTGTATTCCTCTTTGGTCATACCAAATCGAGGTGCTTGTTCTGGATCGTGAATTGGATTATTTTTAAAGCCTCCATAGTTAAACACTCGAGTAATACCAATTGCGCCTAAGGCATCTAAACGATCGGCATCTTGTACAATCTCCAATTCTTTAGAACTAAATTTCTGATCGAAATTCCCCCCTTTAAACGAGATGTTTTCGATGCCTTTAACTACGTGTTCAACCACAGCTGGTTCATAGTCTAAGTATTCCAACCATGTTTTTGCCTTGCGTGGTCCGACAGTCTCATCACCTTGATGGAATTTACTATCGGCAATATCGTGAAGTAAGGCAATTAATTGCACCACCTCCCTATCCGCTCCAGTTTCGAATTTTAAAATATTGAGTGCATTATTGTATACGCGTTCGATGTGAAACCAATCGTGTCCGCCTTCTGCCTGTCTTAGTTCCTCTTTGACATAAGCAATGGTTGCTTCAATTTTTTTATTCATGTTTTAGACGGTTTACAATTCACAGTTCACAATTCACAGTTCACTATTTAATAATTGCGGGTTGTACCCACTTAAAAATATGCTGTTCTTTACCAATGCTCATTCGCTCAGCAATACGCAGCATACGAGCAGGTAATTTCATTAAGTATTCTCTTGCTTTTTCTGCTTCATCTGTTAGGCCTGTTAACTTAGCTACTTCCCAACGATCAATCAATTTTTGCATGATCTCCACATAGTCAATTGCGGTGTACACGCCAATTCGCTGTGCAGAGTCAGAAAACAATTCAAAGGCATCTCCCATTTTCCCTCCAGATTCTCTGATCAAGTTGGCTGGCATGGTGATTTTGCGTCTCATCATATCAACAAATGCCAATAACATCTCACTTGGATCCACTTTAAAAATGCGGTCTACGAATTCAGAATACGCATGATGGTGACGCATTTCATCTCCTGCGATTAAACGGCAGATTTTTGCCAATCTATGATCGCCATATTGCTTGGCTAATTTCCCTACGCGATTGTGCGAAATATAGGTCGCTAACTCCTGAAAACTCGTAAATACAAAGTTTTTATAGGGATCGCGATCAGTACCTGGATCGAAACCGTCATTCAATAAATATTGCGTGGTAATTTCTACTTCGCGCATATTAACACGTCCTGATAAATACAAGTATTTATTCAATAAATCCCCGTGTCTATTTTCTTCTCCTGTCCAGTGGCGAATCCACTTGGCCCAACCATTTCCACTTTCGCCCTCGCGTTGATTTACTCCATCGACGTCCATCAACCACGATTCATACGTTGGTAAGGCTTCCTCTGTAATAGTATCTCCCACAAGAACAACCCAAAAATCATAGGGTAACTCTTTTGCAAATTCTCTCAATTCTCTGACATCTTCTAAAAAGGTTTCACTTTCCGAATTGGGTAGTAAATCAGAAGGTTGCCAAATTTTCTCCACAGGGATTAGATAATCATCCACGAAGCTATCTATATTTTTTTCCAAGAAGTGCATCACTTCTAAACGAACATTGTGTGTTGACATTTCAATTTGTTTTTACATCGCAACTAGCTCTTCGGTTTGGTTTAGTTTGTTTTGGGAGTAACTGCGAGAATTAGTATTTTTTTATTCTATTTTAGACTTTACCAACTCCTCAGTTTTAGCAAATAGCTCCTCAAAAGTATAGTCGCTAATTTTCATTGGTTTGTGTGCGTAAAGGCTAATTTCGGCTCCTAATCCCATGGGAAATTTTCCAAATCGGAACAATTTCCAGGAATTATTAATCGTCAAGGGAACAAGGTAAGCATCTGGTGAAAACTTACATAACATTTTAACCCCGTTTTCTGAAAAACGTTTGGGTTGTCCATCGCGACTTCTTGTTCCTTCTGGAAAAATAACCGCTGCTCTATTGTATTTTGAGATGTATTGTCCTAATCCGCGAATCACAGTTAAGGCTTGTTTGGCATCTTTTCTATCAATTAGAACGGAGCCACCGTGTTTTAAATTGTATGAAACACTGGGAATTCCTTTTCCCAACTCTTTTTTACTGACAAATTTGGGGTGATTCTTTTTAAAGAACCAAATAATCATCGGTATATCAAACATACTCTGGTGATTAGCGACAAAGACAATAGGCTTGTCTGTTGGTAGTTCTTCCTCTTTTGATATGCGATAGGTCGTACCAAGAACTCCCGTACACAACATAATCCACCAGACCATGGCATCCACTACTTTTTTGTGGGCTTTATATCCAAAACAGGTAAATGCTATCCATTGCAATCCATGAAAAAAGAAGAGTACAAGTAAGAGACATAGTACAAATAGGACAGATAGCGGATATGAAAGTATTTTTTGCATGAGCTCAATTATATCTTGAGCAAATATACACTTTAAAAAAAAACCACCTTATACAAGGTGGTCTCTTTTTAGCAATATTCTTTATATGCGTCGATCAAATTTTCAGCGATCATCTCTGCTGGATGTCCTTCAATGTGATGTCTCTCTAACATGTGAACCAATTCACCGTCTTTGAACAGCGCCATAGAGGGCGAAGATGGAGGGAATGGGAACATGTGTTGACGCGCAGCATCCACAGCATCTTTATCTACTCCAGCAAAAACAGTTACAATTTGCGCTGGTTTTTTCTCTCCATTCAAGCTCATGATTGCCCCCGGACGTGCATTACGTGCCGCACAACCACAAACTGAATTTACCACTACTAATGTAGTTCCTTCTTTACTTAAAGCAGCCTCTACTTCGTCTGCTGTATATAATGCCGAAAATCCTGCATCAACTAACTCTTGACGCATTGGTTTTACTATTTCTTCTGGATACATACTATTACCTTTAATTAAAATTGTCTAACAAAGTTACACTTTTTCTCTTATTTTGTTCTCTTTCCATGCTAAAGTATTCCCAACGTGGCTTATGCCACTTTTTTAGGCTTCTTTTTCATTTTATTTAACCAAATAAAAATTCCAGTAATTGGCAAAGATGTCGCAATTAAACAGCTAATAAAATAAATTATTTTCGAGAATAAACCATAAATATCACCAAAGTGTAGCGCGCGAATTGAGCTTGCTATCTTTTCTCCCGTCGATTTGGTAGCAAAAATTTCTTTTTTAACTACCGCTCCAGAATACTGATCGATAAAAACGCGGTCATTCACTGTTTCATTCCAACGAGCCAATTCATTTTTATTCACTTCAAAAGTTCCTTTTTCATCTTTTGGCAAACTAGCTGAAAGGGTACGGTACTCATACTCCATTTCCTTATTGGCAATATCCAGTGCCTCTTGTAAACTGATGGTTTGTTTGTCTTGGACAATGGATTCAGGCTTTACCTCATTACGTCCACCAAAGACTTTGGCCCCTAAGACACTGCTTAATCCGTTTCTATACCATTCAAAAGACCAACAAAGTCCTGTTAAAGACATAATTAGAACAAGAATTAAGGTGTAAAAACCAAGGGTGTTATGTAAATCGTGGTTAATGCGTTTCCAATTGGCATTAAACTTAATTTTAAAGCCCGGTTTAATACTTTTCCATCCTTTTATTTTCTTGGGAAACCACAAGATTAACCCTGAAATAGATAAAAAGCAAAAAATAATCGTCGAGATTCCCACGATTGGTCGTCCAATAGCCGAGTCGAGTAACAACCAACGGTGTAGTTTAAAAACCGTCATAAAGAATTCATCTGCTGGTCCCTTACCACTGCCAAGTATTTCACCCGTATAAGGATTGACGTGAACGGCTTCAGGTCTTTTTCCTTCCTCCCCCGTACTCACCGAAAATACATAGGGTTTGCTCACTTGATTGGCCAAGGTCACACGTTGTACTTTTCCGCCTGTTGTCGCTTCCACCTGTTGAACCAAAGTACTTACAGCGAGTACTTGTCCTTCTCCTTTTGTTGTAAGCTGATAACGTCCTGGGTCAAGCCCTTCTTGTATCTCCGTTTTAAAGGTGTAAATAGTCCCGGTTAAACAAACCACAAATAGCACAAGTGAGCTAGCAATCCCCAACCATAAGTGGAGATCATTCATCAATTTTCGAAAAGGCGATGTCTTTTTTGTTTTCATGGAGATTCAAAACGAACAAACACGATTTTATAAAATAAAACCGTGTTTGCAATTATTATTATTTCAATTATAATGACACTAATTAAAAGGAAATAGATTAAAATCTATACGTCAATTGAGCGGCGAAATTTCGTGGTGAAATTTCGTTGATATACCCACCTCTGAAATAAGACGTGTATCCTCTCTCATTGAAGATGTTGTTCATAAATACACTTAACGTAGCATTTTTATACGTATACGCTGCTTGTGCATTGATTGTCGTATAACTAGGCATGTCAAATGGTCTTACATTGACGTTTGTATTGTGGCTATCATCACGTGTGATGCTGTACTCATTTACTGGGCGTTTTCCAACAAAGTATACGCCAGCACTTACAGACAACCCATTTAATGTTCCTTGGTCAAATTTATAGCTTACCCATCCATTTGCCGTGTGTTCTGGCGCATTCATTGGCGCAGATCCATCTACATACTGTGGACTATCTTGGTATCTTGCATATAAGTTTGCATATCCTAGCATCACTTCTAAATTATTGGTGATTTTACCGTTGATTTCCAACTCAAACCCGTTGCGTTTTAGATCTCCAGCTAAGATACTTTCCGTTTTTGATTGCTCGTTTGTCGTTGGATCAATATAAGGAGCAACTAAGTTATTTTGGTTGATAAAGAAGTACGTAAAGTTTACTCCTAAGTGATCATTATACCAGTTTGATTTGAATCCAAATTCAACTTGTTTAATATCAGATGCACCAGCATATCCTCCACCATGTAATAATTTATTCGATTGTCTTAAACTACTTGTTGTCGTATACGAAGCGAACGTACTAATGTTTTCTTGTGGTTTGAAGATTAACCCAAACATTGGATTCCAGCGATCTACTGTTGCATTTTCGGTTGTACTACCATTCAAACGGCTATAGCGAAGTCCTAACATTGCACTTAACTTATCGCCTATAGCAATATAATCTTGTACCATAAATCCGATTGTTGGTGACATCGTTCTTGTTGTAGCAATATCTCCAAAAATCACGTCCTCTGGTAGGGTATTATCAATCGCATTCAACACATTGATATCACTTCTAAAATCAACTAAAGCGTCATTTCCTTCTTTGTCTTTGCCCCAAACTTTACCTGTTGCAGATCCTGCAATTGTTTTTGTTTGTCTATAGTCAAATCCTACTTGGAAGGTATGTTTTAAGATTCCAGTAAAGATGTCTTTTCCGATCAAATCCGCTTGGAACACTGAATTGTAATCATCGGATTGTCCTCTTGATACGGTACGTCTAATGTCTCCGTATTTACTCCAGTCATCGCCAATTTGCTTTTTAGGAATAACAGTTGTTACGTTTGTTGAACGTCCTAATTCATTGTAGATCGATGCTGTATAAGACGTTCTAAAGCTCAATTTTTCTGTTAATTGTCTTTCAAAACGCGCCACGTAATTTTGCATGGTGATCTTTTTTGTATCGCCTTTGAATCCTAAGAATTTATTATGCGGCATTTCATATAACTCATTCGCATAGTCTGGTCCAAGGTTTACGGTTCCTTTGTCTGTAACATAGTCTCCGTTCAAATAATCCATTTCAACCGTTAACTTCGTTTTGTTATCGATTTTCCATGTTAAGGAAGGATTGATGTAAAAATGTTCATTATTTACATAGGTTCTCCATCCATCATTTCTTTCATACGCTCCATTGAAACGGAAAGAAACCGTTTCTTTTTTATCTAGTACTTGTTCAAAGTCAACCGTTGGTCTAACTTGACCATAGCTACCCGCTCTGAATCCTACTTCTCTATGGTTTTTGAAGTTTGGTGTCTTTGTTACTAAGTTAATCACCCCACCTGCAGCACCTAAACCGTTTCCGATTCCTTGTAATACAGCAGCTGATCCTTTGATCACCTCTACACTTTCAATTCCTTGCATATCCGCGATTGCCGAAGCTGTTCTGAAGTCAGAATCCATCCCTACTCCATTTCTCAACACAGGCGTTCCTCTAAATCCACGCATCGACATACTTTCGGCAGGTCCACCGTAAGTTGAAAATTGAGTAACTCCAGCTACGTTACGCGCAGCATCAGTGATGGTTAAAGCTCCCTGTTCTTTGATGATGTGTTCGGATACAATACTAATGCTCTGTACTTGATCTTGTAATCCAAGTGGTAAACGGGTGATATACTGAAGGTTCTTCACGTTTTTATTGCTTCTTCCGTATACCGTAATATTCTCTAATTGGCTATCTGCAACTAAGAGAAAATTAACAATTTCCTCGTTTTTTACTACGTTAATCTCTCTTTGAGAAGTAGAGTACCCTACAAAAGAAGCTTTCATCGTGTGCTTTCCTTTTTGTACATCACTCAACTTAAATTCTCCATTTTCGTTGGTTTGAACGGCTTTTTGCCCTTCTCCAATCACTACTGTCGCGAAAGGCAATGGCTTATTTACCTCATCTACAACTCTTCCTTTTACGGTAACGTTCTGTGCGAAACCGACCATTACTCCAAAAAGGGCAACTAACCATGTAGTATACGTCTTCATTCTGAAACTGTGTTATTTAGACTTATTAAAAACGCTACAAATGTAAAGTGATTCTAAATAACCTACAACTTTTATTTAGACTTTTTTTATATAAGCTTTTTGGTAAAAGTTTACAAAAGAAGATGTTTTTTTATCAAAACACCATTTTACCTACTAAATATCATCGTTATATTGACTAAAACCAATAAAAAGCACGCTCAATATGCTCAATTTCAGGCACAGACTTTTTTATACCAATAGCTACTATGTCAAAGCGAACCTCTTCTTTTCGGTTAAATTGGATACAGAAAGCATCAGCGGCTGTAGTTAATCGCTTGATTTGAGGGGGCTTTAAAAATTCATGGGGCTTGCCAAAATCAGTAGAACTTCTCGTTTTTACTTCTACAAAGACCAATAGATCATCTATTTCCGCAATAATATCAACTTCTGCCTTGTGGTATTTCCAATTTCGTGCAATAATATGATAACCTTTTTCTTCCAAAAAGGCAACGGCTAATTCTTCTCCTTTTTTTCCTAGTTCTTTTGATTGGCTCATAGATGGGGGTTAACTAAAAGCGACAGTCACCTGATCGTCGGTCACTTCTAGCTCAATAATAGTGCCTAATTTGAGTGCCCAGTTTGATGCTCCATGTCCAGCAGGAAAGTGAAATACGACGGGATAGTTGTACTCTTTCACCGCATCGAGAATAATTTCTTGTGCATTGTATCCAAAGGGAATGGAGTTGTCGTGCATATCGGTCATTCCACCAATAACGAGGCCTGCCAAATCTTGAAGCATGCCGTTTCGCTTGAGGTTGTGCATCATGCGATCCACGTGGTATAAGTATTCATCCAAATCTTCAATAAACAATATTTTACCTTTAGTCTCTATACTTGAAACGGAACCGAGTAAGCTGTAAAGAATCGATAAATTACCTCCCACTAGTAAGCCAGTAGCTTTACCCTTTCGATTGCCACTTACTGTATCAATCGTATACGTTAACGATTGTCCAAAAAGCGCACGATACAACGAGTTTTTAGACTCCTCTTTGGCCATGGGAACACTAAATGCCATGATTCCGTGAATCGTTGCTACACCCAAATTGTGCACATGGCTGTGTAGGGTCGTTACATCACTAAAGCCAATCATCCACTTGGGTTGATGTTCCAACAGGCTAAAATCTATTGCATCAATAATACGCACGGTCCCGTATCCTCCTCTTGCACACCAAATCGCCTTGATTTCAGGATCACGCAATTGTTGATTAAAATCAGCAATACGCTCGGCATCCGTTCCACCAAGCTGGAAATTATCCAATCCGATTGTTTGTCCTAAAACGACTTGCAATCCCCATGATTCCAATAGCGCTATAGCAGGTTGTGCTTCTTCAATTGAAAATTTTCGAGCAGTACATACAATAGCCACTTTGTCACCAGGTTGCAAATAAGGAGGGGTACAATACTTCATCATCACGGTATATTTAGGATTAAAAATCAAAGCGCAGTTGAACCGCAAGGGGTTTCTTCGCTACTTTTTTATTGTTTAAGTTAGTCAAAGATACGCCAATCAAACGCACGGAATTTTGCAGTTTTTCTTGGTATAACAATTCTTTAGCACAATCGAGGATAATTCCAGCATCAGCAATAAAATAAGGAAAGGTTGTACTTCGAGTTTGCTGTACAAAATCGGCATATTTTATTTTTAGGGTGACTGTTTTACCAGCCAATCCTTGTTTTTTTAACCGCAAGCTCAATTCTTCTACAATATGATCCAATTTGTTTTCGAGGTAGACTTCCGAACTCAAATTCTCGTCAAATGTGCGTTCAGTACCGACCGATTTCACCAATCGATCAGGGCTAACAGGTGAATTGTGTATACCGCGAACGATATAGTAATACGCTTTGCCTGCCTTGCCAAAGTGTTCTTCTAAAAAGTCTATCGATTTTGCTTTCAGATCCAAACCGGTAAAAATGCCAAAATGATACATGCGATCAGCTGTTTTTTTTCCAATACCAAAGAATTTTTTTATTTCGAGGGCTTCCAAAAAAGCCTCCACTTCTTCGGGATTGATGGTTTTTTGTCCATTGGGTTTATTGTAATCACTAGCTACTTTGGCTAAAAACTTATTGACAGAAATACCTGCTGACGCTGTTAGCTGGGTGCGTTCAAAAATCTTTTGTCTAATTTCTTGTGCAATTAACGTCGCACTGGGACATCCCTTTTTATTTGCTGTCACATCGAGAAAGGCCTCATCCAACGCTAAAGGTTCAACGAGATCGGTATATTCATAAAATACCGCACGAATTTGCCTCGAAATTTCTTTATAGCGGTCAAAACGCGGAGGTACAAAAATCAAATGAGGACATTTTTTTTTCGCCAATATTCCACTCATCGCACTACGTACTCCAAATTGACGCGCCTCATAACTTGCTGCGGCCACTACACCCCGTTCACTGCTTCCGCCAACAACAATTGGCTTTCCTCTTAATTCAGGATTATCCAATTGTTCTACTGAAGCGTAAAACGCATCCATATCAATATGTATTATCTTTCGACTCATCGTTGCGATAAATTAGTCAAAATAACTGAAAAAAAACAGTTTATACAACGCTAAAAAATTCTCTATTTTTTTATTTTTTTCTGTTTATATCCAAACACTATTGCTTAAATTTGTACGTATATCAAATACTTTTTGAGTAAGTCTCTCTTTTTTAACCTAAAAAAAAGTTATTTACTCCTTTTCGTTTGATACGCTTATTTTAACGCAAAAAATTATATCTCAAAAATGAATGATTTCTTAGCGCAAGCCTTTATATTTTTATTTGCTGCCGTAATTTGCGTGCTCATTTCCAAAAAACTAGGAATGGGCTCGGTTTTAGGTTACCTTTTCGCAGGAGTCTTAATTGGTCCTTTTGTTCTAGGATTTGTAGGCAAAGATGGTGCTGATATAATGCATGCCACCGAATTTGGTGTGGTGATGATGTTATTTTTGGTTGGACTCGAACTTGATCCAAAAGAATTCTGGAAAATTCGGAAAGAGATTATCGGCCTCGGTACAGCACAAGCCCTAGGAACCACTATCATAACGACTGCTGTCTGTTATTTCGCCATTGGTTTGAATTTAGGAACCTCCATTACCATCGGTTTTGTGGTTACCATGTCTTCTACTGCGATAATACTACAAACCATTTCTGAAAAAGGATTGAACAAGTCCAACGTTGGAAAATCGAGCTTTGCTGTCTTGCTCTTTCAAGATATTATGGTCATCCCCGTAATGGCGTTGATTCCCTTACTAGCCGTATCCAAAAAAATACCCATTTCGACTACCAACAGCAGTATGCTTGATGGACAACCCGTATTAATGAAAACTATGGCTATCTTAGGTGCCATTACGATTATCTTTTTAGTGGGAAATTACATTGTCAATCCACTATTTAAATCCGTAGGACGTTTACAAATACGCGAAATTTATACTGCATCCGCACTACTTTTAGTCATTGGGGTTTCACTTCTAATGAAAGAAGTAGGACTAAGCCCTGCATTAGGTGCATTTATCGCAGGAGTTGTATTGGCGAATAATCCATACAAACATCAATTAGAAAGCGATATTGAACCCTTTAAGGCCCTCTTGCTCGGTATCTTCTTTATTGCAGTAGGGTCAACTATTAATTTTGAAATTATTGTTGGAGAACCCTTAATTGTTCTTTCCTTATTACTTGGATCGATGACCATTAAAGCCATTGTCTTAATGGCAATCGGTAAATGGAAAAAATTTCCCAAAGATCAATCGTTTTTATTTGCCATTTTACTTTCGCAAATTGGCGAATTTGCCTTTGTGATTTTAGCCTTGGGAAAAACGATTAACATCATTGATCAAACCTGGTATGATTACCTTTTGGCTACTACTGCACTGTCGATGGTAGTCACTCCTATATTAATGTTGTTAAACGAAAAATGGATCAGCCCTTATTTGGGATTAACACCCTCTACAAAAAACGATCAACCCTATGATGATTTATCACACATCAGTGCAGATAAAAAGATTATCATTGCAGGATTTGGAGATTTTGGTAATACCATTGGACGTTTATTGCAAGCCAATGACATCCCGACCTTGGTATTAGACAACGATGCAGAACGCGTTGATCACTTGCGAAAACTCGGTTTTAATGTGTACTATGGCGATGCAACCTCGATTAATATTTTAAAATCAATTAATGTAGATCAGGCCGATTATGTTATTGCAGCAATGGATCCACCAGACGTTAATCAACATTTGGTCGAAGTATTGCACAAAAACTTTCCCAATGTCGAAGTGATTATTCGAGCGAAAAACCGAAAGAACGCTTATGAATACCTACAAGATGGATTTACAGAAGTGTACAGAGAAAACTTCTTTACTGCTGTTTACGTTGGGAGCGTTATGTTAGAAAAATTGGGCTTGAGTCATGAAGAAGCAAGAACACAAAGCGAATTATTTATAAAAAGTGACCGTGCCTCCTTGAGAAAATTAGCCAAGAACATTCACAATTTAGAAGATTATATCACCGTATCACGACTTGAATTTGAACAGCAATCCAACTTGTTAAAAGACAGTTTGCGACACAAAAGAGAAACCAAAGACACAACCGATTATACGGATTAATACAAAAAGGGAGATCGAAATCGATCTCCCTTTTTGTGTTTTATTTTTGTATTTACTTTTTATCTTGTGCTTTATCATGTGTCACTTCGACCACTGTACCTCCAGTTGGAATAAAGAATTCCATCGGGAAGCTTTTAAAGTATCTTAAAACCGCCCAAGCCAAATCTTTAGTTTCCTTGAATGGGATATTTCTCGAGCGGAAAGCCAGCAAGATGGACAAGCCAAAACTGACGATGAAGTTCATGAATCCAATGAGCCACATCCCGATAAAAGCCCAAACTAATAAAGAGGTAGGTGCATCAAACCCTGAGCCATAGTAACCAATGGCAATGTTTCCACTGACAAAGGTAATATGTCGAATATCGATATCTAATCCAATAAAGGTTCCAATAGCACCACAAGTACCCATAAATAGACCAAAGCAAATATTAGACGCAATACCTGGCCATTTAGTATCGACCCAATTGGCAATTTTCGTTGAGCGTTGAATTCCAAAGTTGTGTTTTAACCACGGATGTTCTTGAATACGATAAAATACGCGATTGTGCTTGTTTCTATTGGATACATTTCCAGAGATAATTCCAGATAAAAACAAGAAAATACCTGCGATACCTGCGTGAAATAAGGCTTTCGATTCAATTGGATCTGCGTCAATCAACATGCCTTTCCACTCCTTGGACGCAAGATTAACATCAAAGGCAGAATCAACTCCCCACATCAACAAAAGAGCGATTGGAAAAGCTAAGATTACGTTACCAATGAAAGCAATGAACTGAGAACGCACCAATCGTGCAAAAAGCTTAGCAAATCCGATGTGTTTATCTAAACTATCTACATGCTGTTTACGACCGTCTTCGATGGCTTTGATAATCGCTGCTGCAGTCATCGCTGGCTGTTTTGTTGCTAAAGTAAAGCCCAATAGATAGATCAAACAGAAACCTAGCGCATAATTTAAACTGTACAGCATCGCATGCCCAAAAATACTCGCATCCAATTTATGGGCTAGCAATTTAAGGATACACATAAAGCCCACAACAATACCTGCCCCCATGGACCCTCTGAACATATGCCAGTATTCACCCGCTGTTTTAGTAATATAGTGTTCGCCAGTTTTTGCTGTATGTTGGGTAATCTCGTAAGAAATTAATTGGGTACTCTCTTTAATTAACCCAGAAACATTATACTTATAACAGTTATAATCAATTAATTTTCGAGCCAAGCGAATGGTATTGGCTTTCTTTTCAATAGCCACCTCGTCGCCCTCAATAATAATGAGCGAAAGTAAAACATCTACGCGTTGAAGCTGCTGTCTCAAACGCAATAAGCTCTGATTGACTTTGATTGAAATACCGTACTTCGAACTGTTTTTAAAGGCTTGATTGACAAACTCAATACACTGTTTATGAAAAATCTTAATCTGTTTGCAGTTGATGTCATTTGGCGTCAAATAATCGATATTGCCTTTCAACATACTTGAAGCCACCTCCATAAATTCCTTTTCTAGGGCCAAAAAAGGACTTTCAAAATGGGAATATTCAGGAACCATACTAATAATAGCACTCTCCATGGCTCTACCACTCATGCGTTGTGTAATCAATCCGATAGAATTCAACAATTCACCCATTACGGATTCATCCGATATCTTGAAGAAAATATCGTGAAAATTCAGCTGATCAAAGAGTTCTAATAATTGTTCCTCTGGAATCAGGTCCACCCATGCAGCGTCCGTATGTTTGTAAAACACTTGGTTTAACACATATTCATAGGTATCTTTTTCCGGTTGATATGGTAGTACCTTAGCCCATAAACGCTTTTTAACCTCATAGAAAAAATCGGAATCTTGCAAAATCCCCGCATCGGAAATCATACGACTAAAGCGTCTGTTTGACAGTATTTCTTGTAAATACTCAATTAACGCTAAACGCTCAATTTCGTGAGTTTTTAAATAAGAAGTGAAAGAATCTATGGAAACTCGATTCGTTTTTTTTATATTTCTCGGTCGAAAAATGTGTACAAGATCAACTAAAAAAGAAATATCTTCGCTTGTATAGATTTTACCGTCAACTACATATTTATTAAAAAGCTCCTCAATTCCTTGAGGTGATTGCAATATGTATCTTAATTTCATTTAAAAATATATTTTTTTCTTAACAGTTAGATCGAAATGACCTTAACTTGGCATAAATTTACACCTTTATTTTATATCCTATGATTGAAATCGAAAGAAAATTTCTGATCCAAAACGTAAATATTGAAACTTTAGCTGTTTCAAAAAACACAATCGCACAAGGTTACCTCAACAGCGATTCCAATCGAACAGTTCGCGTTCGCTTAAAAAATGATAAAGGATTCCTAACAATTAAAGGAGCGAGTAATGCCTCGGGTACTTCTCGTTTTGAATGGGAAAAGGAAATTGATTTTAAAGAAGCAGAAGCTTTACTTCGCTTATGTGAAGACCATATTATATCGAAAACAAGATACGTCGTTCCGTATGGTTCCCATCTATTTGAGGTCGATGTTTTCCACGGCAAAAATGAGGGGCTTATTTTGGCGGAAGTTGAACTTCAAGAAGAGCATGAGGCCTTTGAAAAGCCAAGTTGGCTAGGAGAGGAAGTAACAGGAAAAAAAGAATACTACAATTCGTATTTATCCAATCATCCTTTCAGCACTTGGTAGTGCATGTACTAGCGTATTCTCTAGCATAAGACCCCTATAGCTAAAAGAAAACCTCCATGGAATTACTTCGATGGAGGTTTATCATTTACATGATTCTCAACAATTTAAAAAAAACAACTCATGCAAATTAGTTATAATGCCGTTTGGGTACGGTTATCTCACGTCCATTATATCTTTTAATTTAGAACAAATATAAATAGTATTTTATAACTAAACAATTCCTTGTCCAATCTCAGCATTACGAAGGCTACACTAAATTTAAACCCACAACATCAATAGCATAAAATACATTGGAATTGCATAGAGAATAAGTAGGGCCCTTTCTTGTTTTAGGTTAAAACTATAATACTGTTAACGTTGCATTTTTATTGAAACTCCATAAAATAAAACTAGGCTGATATCATATCAGCCTAGTTTTACTATTTCCCTAAATAATTTTTTTTCTTACTCCCTAAAAAAGAATGGGAGACAAACAATATTATGTGCGGTTTGCATCCTCGATATGTGGAATTTTTCCCCACATATGACACACATTCTCTTTTTATTGAAATAGAATCAGTTAGCCCAATTCTCTTTTTTACTAGGTGATATTCTTTTTTCACATGACCATTTTCGACTCAAAAAAACAGAGCAAAAACAGCAAATAACGAGTGACTATACCCTTGTTTTATTATTGAACATTTTCTACCACGCGTTCAATCTTAACGTCTAAAACTCCACGTCCAATATTGTCCGTCAAGTCCATAAAAGCTCGTTTGGAAACATCTACACTTCTTCCTTTTATGAAAGGACCGCGATCCGTAACCGTTAATACAACAGAGCGTTTATTTTTTAAGTTTGTCACTTTTATTTTTGTTCCGAATGGCAGTGTTTTATGGGCTGCGGTGTATTTTGTATTATCAAACACTTCCCCACTTGCCGTTTTTCTACCCGAGAATTTATCGTGATAGTAAGACGCTTTGGTCTCCTTATTTACCACTTCATAATCCTCATCTACCTCAGCCATAACAATAGAATCTGTTTCCTCTACGATAGGTAAATCCAACGTTGCTAATGTGTCTATAACTTGTGCCAATTGCGCTGCAATGGGTCTCGATTTTTCTTTTAGTTTACCTGCCTCCTCAAAACTCGATAACGTAATGATCGCCAAGGCAAAAATAATGTATTGAAAGTATTTCATAATTTCCCTATTTTTAAAATAGACCATACGCTAAAAACAAGAAGCGTACCAAAACAAAAAGTAGATCGCTTACAGAGAGAATGGTTAGGTTAATTAGTAACTAAATGGCGCTGCCGTTTTTAAGCATAAAAAACAAAAACAACATGCATACTTCTAGTACAAAACAACGAGCAAAACAAAAAGAAATACGAAATAGAGGTGAAGAGCAAGGCTAAAAAAAAAGAGTGCCCTTTTGGAACACTCTTTTTTTACTCTATTTTATTTTCGGTTTATGCAAACCAAACTTTCCAAGGAATTCTAGATAAGATTAAAATTAATCCGATCGTGTAGAAAATAGCAAATTTTTTGAATTTTTCTGGGCTTGTTGCTGCTTTCTTGTGCTTAGACCAACCAATCGTAATTAATGCAATAGCAATAACGTTAATTAATGGGTGCTCTAAAGCATATAATCTCAATGTCGAATCTTTCATTGCTGTGCCAAAACCTTGCACTAAAGGAGAAACGAAATAAAGGATTAGACCTAACAATAACTGAATATGACAGAAGATTAACCCCATCAACCCCAATTTACGGTCTTTTTCTGTAAACTCTTTTTTAGAGCTCAATCCTACAAAAGCATTAATGACTACGATTACTAGAAAAATTAATGCTAAATATGCAACGCCTGAATGCGCTGGTTGTAACATCTTATACATATTGTTGTTATTAGTTTATAGACAAATATAAATAAAACTATTGAAATTAACGGCTTTGCTTTTTGATTTGCAAGCTATCTTTCTCCTTTTACCTATCTGTGCGAAAACCTCAACACTTTCCGTTAATCACAAGTAAAGTTTACGGTAAAAAAGAAATAATTCAGCAAAATAAATTCCTTAGTCCCTTACAGATGACACCTGGTACAAAGACCACTTCTCGTATGACCACTTTTTCTTCCATACTTTCTATACTTCCTCAATCTTGTGGCTACACTCTTGTACAAATCAAAGATTAATTGCCAATTGCATTAATCATTCAATGCATCAATACCAAATTTAGATTAAACTATTTATATTAATATCCTTATCCAACTATAAGCCGGGGACAGGGAAAAATACTGAACAAGCTTTATGATGAAAAAAATACTCTTCTTTTTACTTAGCACCTCGTTATTTCTTTCTTGTTCATCGGATTCAGAAGTTGTTGTAAAACCTAAATTTGATACTAAAGACCACTACCTTCAAGCCAATCTTCCAAAGATTCTCGAGTTAAGCCAAGCCGAAATAAACCATTTTAAAAAATACATGGTATTTAAGAAGACAGCTATTTAAAATCATGGGATGGGGAATTCCTAGACAACGTGTACCATTCCGACGAAGAATATAAAGAAGTACTACTAAAAATATACAGGGACTTACATATAAATCCCGCTAAGATTATCATCATTAACAAGGATAACAAGGAGAGAATACTAGCCATATCAGAAGGTAATTCACCAACAGGAAACAAATACACAACATTTCGTAAAAGGGATGAACCATACATAAGACAAGTAAATGGTGCATATTTGAATAGAGATGGTGATATGTGTATTCCGCAACAAGGTAGTACTTGTTACCTATTAGTAAAACCTCCACTAAAACCTTTACCTTCTTCTAAATAATCACATAACTAAACCATCTGAATATGTTCAAAAAACTAAGTTTTCTCTTATTGTTCTCTTTTACTTTGATTGCTTGTAAAAAAGAATCTCTAGAAGATCACTACATCAAAACCTTTCTCCCCAAAGTACTAACTTTAGAATCATCTGACATCGCGGATTTTAAAAAACACATGGTTTTTAATGAAGACGGTAATTTAACCTCGTGGGACAGTGACATCTTAGAAAAAGCGTATACGACAGAAGACGATTATACCTTTGTGTTACTGGGGATTTACAATAAACTAGGCATGAACCCTAGTAAAATAGTACTTGTTGATTCCACTAGTAACGAAAGAGTGCTTCAACCAGGTTTTTTAGACATCCACGGCAATAAACTTCCTTTATCTGAGGTTGCGAATTGGGATGCGTTATTCTATATAACATCCACTAATTGTGGTATTTGTATTCAAGATTTCCAACAGATGAATAAACTCGCAGCAAAACACGCCAATAAAAGGATTAAATTTGTTGCTATTTTTGATAAAGCACAAAATATCGAGAATTATAAAAAAGGAACGTCTTTTCAAACGCTTGGATTTCTAAATGAGGATTGGATTATCCTTCAAAAAAATATTTTTCTCCCCTATTTAACCCAACAATACGAGGGTAGCCTCGGATTTCCGTTTATATTTTTCAGGAAAGATGGGATTGATTTAGGTCAATATCCCAAGTCATCAGATAAGCTTGAGGTCAACCAATACATCTTAAACAAGTATGAAGTCAAAAATGACCAATAAAGAAATGTTATTTAAACTAAATTGGTATACGTTATCCCTATACTAATCCAGCGTAGTATTTACTCTGGATTTTTTTATTTTCCTATGTCTTAGCGTAAATCGCAATGATCGATTCTATTGATCTGTATCAGAACACATAACATAATTGGCAAAAAAAGAGTACTTTAGTATTGAAGTTCTCTGCTTATGATAATCCAAATACGAATTTTATTTCCGTACTATTTACTTTCTTGTACCCTAACGCTAGGCTTGAGTTTAGTTGTCTTGCCACAGTTGTGGTATCTGACTCCAATCTTCACTTGTGGCTTAACCTTGTTGTACTTTTGGTTCTTTCGCAAATACGAGTTATACTATTTTAAAAATCGTGGTACACAACCTTTTCGACTATTCGGTTGGTTATTTTTGACCCATCTATTTTTAGCCTTGCTTGTGTCTCAGCTAATGCATTAATCCTATGGCATCCTTACATCTCGACAGTCTTGTCTATCGTCTCAACGACAAAACACAGCTAAACAATGTGTATTTATCATTACAAACAGGGGATATTGTAGAACTAATCGGCTCGAATGGCGCTGGAAAATCGTCCTTATTGGAAATTTTATTTGGCACTAAAAAAGCACAACACTACCATCTTAGGATTGATAACCGTCTCATTCGCCAAAGACATCAGTTGTCCAAATATTTTGCACTCAAGCCTCAATTTACTATGTTTCCCAAGCAATTGCGTCTGCGTGATGTATTGCCAACAGTCTATTGGACTTGGCCCGAATTCGAATCAAAACAAAGCCAACCCATTCACAGCTTCTCTACGGGTATTCAGCAGCTCATTCAAACGCTGTTTGTCCTCAATTTACCTCAGCCGTTTATCCTACTAGATGAGCCTTTTACTGGACTAGCTCCCCTGCTCCAAGAGCGTCTTCTTCCCATTCTACAAGAAAAAGCACAAACCAAAGGAATTGTGATAACCAACCATCTGCCTGATGTTTTAGATTCAATTCGAACCAAACAACTGCTCCTTCAGAATGGATCACTCACAATACAATAAAAAAGGCTTTCAAGTGATATTGAAAGCCTTTTTTATTTTCAAAATACGATATACAAACAACTATATACTAATGCATTAAATATTCAAACACTCCTTAGGACTTCTCTTTTTTACGGTTTACTTTCACACGATAATCAACTATAAACTGGGAACAGGGAGCCTAATACTGAACAACATTTACAATGAAAAAATTCATTTTAATATTTTCGTTTTTAGCCTTTTCTTCTATAGGCTTTGCCAACTGCTTTACTGTTAATTTCTCATGTGGTGGTGGTACAACCTATTGTGCAGAACAAAATTCCTCAATGCTACAAGTCCTGAAAGATATTCGTGATATCGATAATTTTGTCTGTGGATAAAAATTGACAGCGTGTTTTTACACGCTGTTTTCTCTTAAACTTAAAACGATCATTATGAAAAAAGCACTTTTTGCCTTCCTTATTTTTATGTTGATTAATTCCTCCTATGCGCAGCAAAAAACGGTCATGCGTTATAATTACGCCGGTAAACTCCTAGCAGACAAAACCCAACCTGAACAAGTAGAAGAAAGCGTATTTGTATTAGATATAGAGAATATTGAATCCTCTCGTTTTCTAGAATTAGCGCTCTTGGAAAGAAAACAAGGGACATCCACTGCAAAAAACCAAAATGAACTCATGCAGGTACTCTCTACTTATCGTCCTAAAACTGATTTTTCTATTTTTTATTTCAATGGAATAATAACAACTAAAGACGCTATTCACAAAACAGTTTATACCTATCAAAACTCTGCAAGTGATTTGGTCTGGAAAATAGAATCTAACAGCGAAAAATGGAATACTTATACCGTCCAAAAAGCTACGACTTTTTTTGAAGGACGCCAATGGAATGTCCTATTCACACTAGATATTCCTCTAAGAGACGGTCCCTATAAATTTAAAAACTTACCTGGTTTTGTGGTCAAAGCTTGGGATGATGAACATCACTATGAATTTGAATTGATCAATAGCGAGAAAATAACGATTGACAATTGGGATTTGGCTAATCCAAAAGAGATCGTGACTCAAATCACCCCTCAACAATACGAAAAAGCATTAAAAGTATATCAAAGCAAAACGTATAAAGATTTATTAATTGAAATGAATCCTGAAAATGCTAAAACAATTCCCGATGAATTTGCTGAAAAAATAGGACTTCGTTCAAATCCGATATACAAAGTTCATTAGATATCGTCCTTTAGTTTCGTTTACTTTTTTACCAACCTCATGATGTATCACACCTCTCTTTATTATGCTATATCTTTTCCGTACTACTGTTGTCATTTTCTTCTATTTTCTAGCAAGTGTAACGGCTTGGGGACAGCAACACATCCAAGGAAAAGTGATCAATGCAGCAAAAGTTCCTATTGAAGGAGCAGTCATCATGCTCGTAAAAGGTGAACAAGAAGAGGTAATTCAATATACACAATCCAGTGCTACCGGAACTTTTGAATTGACTGTACATACACCTAATCCCGACCTGAAATTGCGTATTCAACATTTTGATTATGCTATTTATCATCAGGCCTTAGTCTTTCCGATGTCTTATTTAAACCTGACCTTAACAGAACAAGTAACAGCATTGGAAGAAATTGTGATTAAACCGACACCTATCACCCAGCGCCATGACACATTGAGCTATAATGTGGATTCTTTTGCTTTAAAAACAGATCGCGTTTTAGAAGATGTATTAAAACGCCTTCCAGGCATAGAAGTAAGTGCTACAGGCCAGATCAAATACCAAGGAGAGTCGATTAATCGCTTCTATGTAGAGGGATTAGATTTGATGAAAGGACGCTATGGAGCAATTACCAAGGCTATTTCCAATCAGGATATCAGTCGAGTAGAAGTGTATGAGGATCATCAACCCATTAAAATGCTCGATGGCAAAATTACAACAGGAAAACCGGCCTTAAATATCCGTTTAAAAAATAAAGTGAGTTACGCTGGCTCAGCAAAAATAGGTTTAGGGGTTACTCCTTTCCTATGGGATGTTGCGCTATCTCCTATGTTTTTCAGTAAAAATTTCCAAACCTTAGCCAGTTACGACACCAATAATGTGGGACATGCCCTGCAAGCCAAAATGAGTAATTTTTATTCGTTTCAAGAGTTTGATACTTTTTGGTACTCTTCCGCTACCACTCCTTTTCTAAAAATTGCCGACAACGCGAATCCCTCCCTCAACCAAAATCGTTATTTATTCAACACCAGTCACTTGGGGAGTCTTAATATGGTACAAAAATTGTATAAAGGATGGGAACTTGCGGCTACAGTTTACTATATAAACGAAAATAACGAAAATAAAAATAGACAACAACAGACGACAATACAATACCTCAACCCCATGGAGAATATTCCTCAAAATATTACCTACAAAAGAACATCGTCAAGTTATGAAGCAAAGGAGCTTTTTAATTCCACCTTTACCCTAACGCAGAATGAAAAGCAAAAATATGTAAAAAACACGGCTATGGTTCACGTTTCCAAGACAAAAGCAAGGGGTAATCTAGTGCTGGATACTCCGGAAAATCGCATAGACCAAAAACAAAGTGCGCCTGCCTATCAACTTCAGAATTCACTGAGCACCGTACTCCCTATTACGGAAAAGAACTGGATTAACTTTCGCTCTTTAGTAGACTTTTCCAGCACTAAAGAGGATTACTTTGCTTCACCCCCCTCGTTGTTTAATTTTGCAGATCCTGCATTAAACGACTATCAAACGCTCTTTCAAAGCTATGAAAACCAGTCTTTTTACACCAAAAATGCCCTTTCCTATGCTTGGACCATTAGCCCTTGGAGCTTTGTGTTTGACTATCATTTTACTTACAAAAAGACGCATTTTAATTCGGCATTATATGGTTCTGATACTTCCAATTGGGATGCATTAGGCGATGTATATTCAAATGATTTACTATACCGTGAAATGAGCAATACCCTACAGTCTAAGATCAGTTTCAAATCCACACGTTGGTCATTTAACCTGAACCTTCCTCTAGATTGGACAACCGTATCCTTAACAGATAAGGGACACAACAATAAAGAAGGTAAGGACAAATTACTTTTCTCTCCCTATTTTTATACCCAATATGTTGCATCTCTATACTGGACATTTAAAGGAACAATCAACTATACTAATCGTTTTACTCCTCTTGACCAACTCTATCCCTCTTATATTCTTAGTGAATTAAATTTCAACGCCTATAAAAACAAGATTCTTCAAAGTCATCAACTGAGCACCAAAGTAGAAGCCAACTTTAAAGATCCTTTTAACGGGTGGTTTGCCTACTTGAATGTCGAGTACATAGAACAAAACCGTCCCATTTTGTTCACAAAAGAAATTGGTGAACAAGGACAACAAATCATCACAACTATAGATAAACACAACACTAAAACAACAAAACGCAGTACATTTAGTCTTAATAAGTTCATTGAACCAATTAACACAACACTGAAGGGAACTGTCTCCTATAGTCTTGCCAAAGAGCTTTTATTGCTTAATCAGGTTTACAATACCGTGCACACCAACCAAAACACATACAGTATAAACCTAACGAATACAAGTATGGATTGGTTAAATCTGGAATATGAATTCACCTATCAACAATTCAAAAACAAAGATTTTAAAGAAAACAACTCATCAAAAACAGCTCATCATGCTACGTTAAGCCTTATTCCCTCTCAACATCATTCCTTACGCACAACGCTAGAGGTTCAACAAAATAAAATTCAACACCAATACTTTGACCATACATTTTTAGACTTGACTTATCGCTATACTTTTCAAAAGAGAAAAATTGATCTCGAACTGAGCTGGACCAATATGTTAAATCACAAATTATATCAACAGGTACTCGTCAATGACATCATGACGCATATCATAGCGGCACCTATACGACCTAGTCAATTGCTAGCCTCCATTCGTTTTTCTTTCTAAATAAGGTCTTCTTATTTTCATAAGTAAAGGCCCTCAACAGATGTTGAAAGCCTTTACCTACTAACGCATCAAATTTAAAAATAGAAAACTACTTCCCTTTCGTTGTTACAATTATAACGCCATTTTTTGCTTCTTCTCCAAATTCTTTTATTGCCTCTTCTCCTTTGATGACATTTACTTGTTTAATCGCATTAGGATCTAGGGCATGGATTGTCTCCATATCCTTTACCTCTTTTCCATCTACAATATATTTTTGCCAAGGTACAGCAGCTTCTCTTTGCCTTCCTCCTACAACAGTAAACTTACGAAAACCATTAGCTTTTGGTTCTTCTTTCGCTTCGGACTTGCCTTCTCCAGAAGTGATACTAATTACTCCATTTTTTTCTTTTTCACCATAGCGTTCGATTCCTTCTTCTTTCATTCTATCCTTCTCCTGATTCAGGGCTTGTTGCACTTCTTTCTTTTTAGCTAGCTCCTCTTTCATTCGATCCTTCTTTTCTTTCATTCGATCCTTCTTTTCTTTCAGTTCAGCTTTTATCGATTGTGCACCTTCTTCTCTCAATTTCTTCATCTCCTGTCTTGAAGCTTCCATATCGCGCTTTGCAGCTTCCATATCACGTCTCGATGTCTCCATATCAAGCTTTGCGGCTTCCATATCGCGTCTTGAAGCTTCCATATCGAGCTTCGCCTGTGCCAAGATTTCTTTGGATTCTTCCTTGGTTAAAGTAACAAAAGAAGGCCCTTCACCCGATCCCAATGTATAGGAAAAAGCTTCTTCAGTTGGTCTAGTTTGAATGACGTCTAAAAATTGTTCCGAAGACATCTCCGTCCCATTGGCAAGCACTTTCATCCCAACTCCGCCATTGGCTTCCTCTTGAGCTTTGGTTTTGATAAACGCGACTTGTTCTTCTGTTAAAGAGTCTCCGCTGTTAATAATCATCACATTGGGATTGGCTGTTTTTTGAGGTTCTTGTTCTAAGGTTTGATTCGCTATTGCTGAATTCGCTGCGATTACTTCTGCCTTCGTTTTTACTTGAAAAAGAAAAAAGAATCCTATTGCTATCGGTAGGCATAGCATAAATTTCGTTTTTTTCATCTGATTGGATTTTGGTTGGTTTAACATTGTGATTCGCTTTTTTAGATCGGAGGACCCAAAAGAATTGACTAAAGCGGAGCGTTTGCTTTGTTCAAACTGCACCAAAGTCATTTGATATTCATAGCTATTTTGCTTTGTACTCACCTGTTGATCGACGATATACTCTAAATTGAGACGAACCGCTTGTTCTAAGAATCGCAGAAGTGGGTTGAACCAAAAAATGCGACGCAAAAAATAAACGAGTAAAAGATCAAACGTATGTTTTTGTTGCACGTGAATACGCTCGTGTTGAATCACGGTATCCAATGCTGGCAGTGCCTTGTAATTGGCAGGCAGAACAATCCAATTCCAAAAAGAATACGCCTCACAAGTAGTTTGATCAATTTTAATCGTAGGAATAGCATCAGACCACAGGGGTAACTCCCTCACATGACGAACTAATCGCATCACTTTGAGCCCGACAAGTAGTATTATAATGCCCGTAACAACCCAAAATACATAGGGAAGGTTTGTCTGTAGGTCCAATCGCGCTACAAAAGTTTGTTGTATTTCATCCCTGGGTTCATCTTCCATTTGATGTAGTAGCGAAGCCCAATCAATCGTTTGTTGCACATAGACCGTTTTGGTAAAATGCAACAAAGGCAAAATAAAGCTCAGTACTATTCCTCCTGTAAAATAGTAGCGAATTGCAGTAAAAAACGTCTCTTTTTTTAAAGCCAAGAAATAAAAAGCCAAAACAAAAAGCAACAAACCATTTACTTTCAATAGATACAAGATAAAAGATGTCATACGCTTGTCGTTTTAACGGTTGCTATTATCCTTATTGCGTGTAATAATCGACATAATCTCTTCCAACTCCTTTTCTGATACTTGATTATCCTGAACAAAAAAGTTGACCAAGTTGCTAAACGAGTTATCAAAGTACTTCTGCATGGTTTCTTCCATAAACATCGAACGATACGCGTCCATAGAAACCACAGGGTAATACTGGTGTGACTTTCCATAGGCTGTATGTGACACCACTCCTTTTTCCTCTAAAATGCGGATCAAAGTGGATAGCGTATTGTAATGCGGTTTGGGTTCTGGCATAGCAGCTAAAATATCATTCACAAATCCCTTTTCTAACTTCCAAAGGATATGCATAATCTCTTCTTCTTTATTGGTTAATTTTTCCATTGCTTTCTGATTTTGTGTTAAACAAACATATAACTAAAAACTTAGTTATCAAACTAATTTATTAGTTATATGTGTTTTTTTCATTTTACTCCATAAAAAAAGCACCGTAAATCACGTTGATTTACAGTGCTCTTTAAAGAAAAATAACACGTAGTCTCCTACAGCGCTTCTAAGAGTTGAAGCATCTCTTTTGGTCCAACATAGGCGTAATGTTGGTATATGATTTCATAGTTTTCATTTAAAAAAACCAAAGCGGGATAAGCGTTTTGAGTAGTCAATGCTTCTGCCAATTCATGCACACCTGCTTGAAGTCCTTTTTTCTTATATACAAATTCACGATTCTTAAAGTGAATCTTTTCCTGTGCTTCGGCATCAAAAGAAATAAAATAAGCTTTATCTCCTAATGCTTCTTGTACTGCTTCATTGGTAAATGTTTTTTTCTCCATCAACGCGCAGTAATTACACCAATTTGTATGTAAAAAAACGACAATAGGCATCGCTTTTTCCTCCATTTTCGCTTCTAGATTAGCGAATGTAACTTCTTGTGCTTGGGCACTAACCCAACCCAAGCACAAAAAAATCCAAATAGTGAGTCGAAAATATACTGTACTTATCCCTCTCATAGGCTAACTAATTTAGAAAATGTTATATCGAACACCAATAAAACCTCTAATTCCCTGTAAAGCGGTGTAGCTATAATCATTGGGTTCAAAGATCACGTCTGTTCGTCCTGGAGGTGGTGTTACTCCATTTCCAGGTTCTCCAAAAGGATCCCACCATCTAGCAATCGTATCTTCTTTAGGCAGGGTGTTGAATATGTTTTTCACTCCTCCATACACTTGGAAATTATCTCCAAATTTCTTTGTAACCTGAATATTGGCAATAACCGTCCACGGAGAATACGCTGGTCTATAATCGTCTTCTACACGTGGCAAACGCATAGGACCTTTCCAGTCTCCTGTTAAATCTGCAGTAAATCCACTACCGAAATTATAACTTGCAACCACATTTCCCGACCATTTAGGCGAATGGTAAATTTGTTCACGCACTCCATCTTCTTTGCGATATACATCCATATAGGTTGCTCCCGCCATCAATTTTAATGGAAAGTCAAAAGCAACGTCAACATTCAACGAAATTCCTTTCGAAATAGCATGACCATCTAGATTGGCATAAATAATTTTCGTTTGATCAGTATCGGTATCCGCATCAATTTTATTGGTAAAATAGGTATAGAACCCATTAATATCGAAATTAAACGCACCAAAATTAGTTGGTACTTTCACTGTGTAGTTTAAGTTGGCATTGTAGGATTTCTCTGGATCTAAATTTTCTGCAAAAACCACTTCTCTTGCACCAGTTAAAGCACGGTGATCTTCGGTAAATACGTTAACCACACGGAATCCTGTTCCAAAACTTGCGCGCAACGCATGGTTGGCATTTGGAGAGAATTTATATCCCACACGAGGAGAATGGATTCCACCATGCGTTTTATCGTAATCAAAACGATAACCGAGCAACAACTTATTTTGCTTGTTTAGCGACCATTCATCTTGTACGAAAAGCCCGGGAATTGGCGTTTCTTCCGGTTGATTTTTCACCAATCCATTTTCGTCATAAATACCCGTTGCACGTGTATTGTCATCGTAGTAGGTATATTTAAACGATCCTCCTACTAACAAGCTGTGATTCCCTAACGTCTTATCCCAATAAGCCTGAGCAAAAGCCACTTGTTGTTTTGCATCATAGGACTCTGGACCATACATGGAATTTTGTCCGTGATAGATATAGGAAAACTGAGTATAAATATTTTCTGTCGTTGGCAATTGATACATTCCGATGGCCTCAAAGCGATTGGTAAAAATGCTCTCTGCATATACTTCTTCCCCACCGCGGTGTTTTTTACGTTGCCAATTGGTTTCTCCTCCCCAGCGATCTTCATACACATAGCGCAACGCCAAACTTGCTACCTTATCATCTGGGCGTTTTAAACTAAACTTATTGAACAATGAAACGCGTTCTTGTTGAGTAACATCCGTAAAACCATCACTGTTTTTGTCTTTGCGTTCTCCAAACTTAAAGTAGTTCCCGCCAAAGAGTCCGTTTACTTTTTTTCCAAGTTTATAACCCGCACCTAAATCTAAGTTATTTTCCAACCACGTCGTCGAGAAAGCATCTACACTCAGTCTTGCTGCGTGTTCTGGATCTTTGGTAATCACGTTGATAATTCCGCCCATTGCCTCTGTTCCATACAAAGAAGAAGCAGGTCCTTTCACCACTTCTACGCGTTCAATCATACTCGTTGGAATTCCAAATAGCCCATAAACAGTTGAAAGAGAAGATACAATTGGCATCCCATCGATTAAGATCATCGTATAAGGACCTTCCATTCCATTGATGTGAATGTCTCCTGTATTACAAACGTTACAGTTCAATTGCGGTTGCACTCCATTAATCATCTGTACCGCATCAAATAGGTTAGCGGTCGGGTTTTTTTCGAAGAAAGCCGGAGTATAAATTTCAACGGGTGTTACTGCATCCGACTTCAATACCGGTTTTAATGAACCTGAAATAACGATTTCTTCTAAGCTTGAATCCTCCTCTAAGTCAAAATTCAATGATACTGTTTGCCCTTCTTTCACAGCCACTCGTTTTGATTTTCTTTTAAAACCAACGAATTCTGCATGAATAAGATAGGTTCCTGGCTGTATACCCTCTAGCTTATATACTCCCTTATCATCTGCTGTTGTTCCTTTCGAAGAGTCTTCTATAAAAACACTTGCATAGGATAAAACTTCACCTTTTGAGGTAATCTTTCCTTGAATAGTTTGAGCCTCTACTGTAGCAGTAAAAAACAGTAGACACAAAAAACTTATTAATACACGCATAAAAAATTATTTACTATTAGATTAAATTAAAATTTAGGCAAAGCTAAAAATATAATTTCAATAAAAAAATTGTAAATTTGTATTTTATAAAAAATCATTCCATGCTTACTTATTCAGAAGAAAACTATTTGAAAACAATTTTCCACTTGTCCCAAGGGGAAGAAAACGGAATTTCTACCAATGCAATTGCTGCGCGAATAGAAACGAAAGCGTCTTCGGTAACGGACATGATTAAGAAATTAAACGAGAAAAAACTGGTGACCTATCAAAAGTATCAAGGAGTTCGCTTAACTTCGGAAGGTCTTTTAGCGGCTAAGATGATTGTTCGCAAGCACCGTTTATGGGAAGTTTTCTTAGTTGATAAATTAGGCTTTAGCTGGGATGAAGTACACGATGTAGCAGAAGAGCTGGAACACATTAAATCGGAAAAATTAATTAACAAGCTCGAAGCCTACCTTGGCTTTCCAACAGAAGATCCGCATGGAGATCCGATTCCCAATGCAAAAGGAGAGATTAAGCAGATCAAGAAAAAATTATTAGCAGAAATAAAAATTCAGCAAACGGTAATTTGTGTAGGAGTAAAAGACTCTTCGGCTGAGTTTTTACAATATTTAGATAAACAGAAAATTGCTTTAGGCAGTGAGATTGTAATTTTAGAGATTGAGCCTTTCGATCAATCGTATTTGATTGATATCAATGGCAGTAAAATTACTATTACAAAAAAGATTGCAAACAATCTTTTTGTACAACTGAAATAAACGCAAGGCTTACTTCCCAGTAAGCTTTTTTTTATCAATACATCAAGAAAAGATCATGAAAAAAGTATTTAGTTCACTTGCATTAAAACATCATACATTAAAAAATAGACTTGTTGTTTCCCCTATGTGTCAATACACAGCTACCGATGGTTTCGCAAACAATTGGCACCTCGTTCACTTAGGTCAATTCGCCACAGGACAAGCGGCGGCTGTTATTCAAGAAGCCACAGCTGTTGTTCCTGAGGGACGTATTACCTATGGAGATTTGGGAATTTGGTCAGATGCGCATATCGAAAAGTTACAGGAGATTACTCAATTCATCAAAGAACAAGACTGTATTCCAGGCATTCAATTAGCTCATGCAGGCCGTAAGGCGAGTTGTGAAAAACCGTGGATTACTCGTGATCAAATTGCACCTGATCAACTCAATGGATGGCAAACTGTTGGTCCCTCAACTCTGCCTTTTAACGACTATGATCATCCACCTTTGGCATTAAGTCAACGTGAGATTCAGCAGTTGATCCAAGCCTTTAAAGCGGCAACCCAACGTGCCATACAAGCGGGCTACGAAATTATTGAACTACATGGAGCACATGGCTATCTCATTCATCAGTTCTTTTCTCCTTTAATTAATACGAGAACAGACGAATACGGTGGAAGTTTTGAGAATCGCATTCGCTTTTTACTTGAGATTATCGACGCGATTCAACCGTTGTTCACCGCCCAGAGTTTATGGGTGAGAATCTCAGCGACAGATTGGGCAGAAGGGGGTTGGACACTGGAAGAAAGTGTTACACTAGCACAGATTCTACAAGAAAAAGGCGTAGAAGTCATTGATGTGAGTAGTGGTGGTGGCGTGCGTCATCAAAAAATAACCACAGGTCCCAACTATCAAGTACCCTTTGCTACACAAATAAAAAACAATACTTCACTACTTGTAGGAGCCGTAGGAGAAATTAAAACGGGTCAACAAGCGGAAGATATCTTACAACAAAACAAAGCAGACCTGATTTTATTAGGACGTGAATTTTTACGAGATCCTCATTTTGTCATGACGGCATCGGCTCAACTCGGTGAAGAAATTCCTTGGGCTTCTCAATACGAAAGAGGAAAAGAATAATTAAATTTTACATATTTTCAATGAATAAAAGCTTATTAGCCCTAGCTGTTGGAGGATTAGCTATTGGTATGACCGAATTTTCGATGATGGGTCTTTTACCCGAAATTGCAAATGACTTAAAAATATCCATTCCGAAAGCGGGAAATTTTATCTCAACCTATGCCCTTGGTGTAGTGGTTGGAGCCCCCTTATTGGTCATGTCTTCCAACAAATACGCTCCACATAAAACCTTAATGGTCTTGATGTTGCTGTTTTCTGTTTTTCATGTGCTCTTTGTACTGTCTCCTTCTTATCCAACCTTAATTGCCACGCGTTTTATGTCGGGATTACCCCATGGAGCCTTTTTTGGTGTAGGTTCGGTTGTAGCCACTCAACTCGCCCAAAAAGGAAAAGAAGCACAAGCGGTTTCGATCATGTTTGCCGGATTAACCACAGCCAACCTGATCGGAGTACCCTTAAGCACTTGGATTGGACAACATTATACTTGGCGTGAAGCCTATATGCTAATCGCTTCCCTTGGAGTGATTACCACCCTAGCCATTTATTTTTGGATTCCAAAACTACAAGCAGATACCACAACCAATACCAAAAAGCAAATGGCCTTTTTCAAAACGCCTATTGCTTGGATCTTAGTTGCCTTGATTTCGATTGGAACCGGTGGTTTATTCGCCTGGATTAGCTATATCGCTCCTATGATGACCAATATTGCCCTGATTCCAGAAGCGAATATTCCGATTATTATGACATTAGTCGGCTTAGGCATGTTTCTTGGAAACTTTGTCGGCGGAAAAATTGCGGATACTTTCTCCCCTGCAAAAGCGGTTATCGTTTCCTTTACCTTGATGTCTGCTTGTTTGATTGTCGTGTATTATACGGTACACATTCAATGGATGGCCTATGCGATGTCTTTGGTTACTGGGTTAATTGCCTTTACCATCGGATCACCCTTACAAATGCTGTTAATTAAGAATGCCAAAGGGTCCGAAATGTTAGCTGCTTCAGCGGGACAAGCGTGTTTCAACATTGGTAATGCACTAGGTGCCTTCCTTGGAGGGATTCCAATTACCTTAGGATATGGTTACAACTCTCCTGAATGGGTAGGTGCGGGAATGGCGCTATGTGGTGCAATACTAGCCTATCTGTTTATCCAATTTAAAAAAAGAGAAGAACCTTTGAAACAAGAAATTCAGTAGTTTACACCTACATTCTTAAAACAAAAGAGCTTCGATTCACAATAAGTTTATAACTTTGCACAAATAATTTTTTACAATGTATAGAACTCATAATTGTGGAGCTTTAAGAGCTTCAGATATAAATACAACGGTTACCCTTTCAGGTTGGGTTAGTAAGCATCGTGATAAAGGTTTTATGATTTGGGTTGACTTACGCGATCGCTACGGTATCACACAGCTCATTTTTGACGCAGAAAGAACAGATAAAACGGTTTTTGAAACAGCTAAAAATTTAGGTCGTGAGTATGTGGTTCAAGTAACGGGAACCGTAATTGAACGCGCTTCTAAAAATCCAAATATGCCTACTGGAGATATTGAGATTTTAGTTGAGTCACTAACGATTTTAAACGAATCTAGTGTACCGCCTTTCACTATAGAGGATGAAACGGATGGTGGAGAGGATATTCGCATGAAATATCGCTACTTAGATATTCGTAGAAATCCTGTAAAAAACAGTTTACTTTTCAGACACAAAGTAGCGCAAGAGGTAAGAAATTACCTTTCTGCTCAAGATTTTTGTGAAGTGGAGACCCCTTATTTAATCAGTTCTACACCAGAAGGAGCCCGTGACTTTATCGTACCTTCTCGTATGAATCCAGGTCAGTTTTACGCTTTACCACAATCTCCCCAAACTTTCAAACAGTTGTTGATGGTTGGAGGAATGGACCGTTATTTTCAAATTGTGAGATGTTTCCGCGATGAGGATTTACGCGCAGATAGACAACCTGAATTTACACAAATTGACTGTGAGATGGCATTCGTAGACCAAGAAGATGTTATGGATACCTTTGAGGGGATGACCAAACACCTACTAAAGTCAATTCACGGGGTTGAAATTGACAAATTTCCACGAATGACTTTTGACGAGGCGATGCGTACGTATGGTAATGATAAACCAGATATCCGTTTCGGAATGAAATTTGGCGAGTTAAATGCCGTTGCTCAACACAAAGAATTTGGTGTTTTCAACAGTGCTGAATTAGTAGTAGGAATTGCTGTTCCTGGT
>JASLHL010000099.1 GCA_030152225.1 Flavobacterium sp.
TACGTTCATCCCAACTCAACGTCAACATGATATTTCCACTGCTATTGCTCGGTTTTTCTACCTTCCAATACTCCTGGGTATTGAGCAATAAAATCGAAGTACTTGTGGCACTATGACTGCGGAAAAATTGGTGATCCCCTAGCACATACTTACTTTGATAGATGTCCTTCTCATTGGGTGGAGATGAAATACGAGCCGGACGATATACTCCTTGATCTCCAATGGGAAAGACAAAGGCTTCTTTGCCTATCTTTTCTACATACCCTTCGGCATGACTAGCGTCCCTTGGGTTGAGTGCTTTAGCGCCTGAATGAAACGTAAGCATCCCTTGGAGTGAATCCACCTGCATAATCCCATCTTGAAAATCGACACTTCCTTTGACATTCATCTCATTTTTTAAATCAAACGCCATTACGGGTGTCGAATTATTCAAGGTAACGCGGTAAAACTCAGAAGGTTTTTCTCCTGATATCAGCTGAGGTCCTGTTTGATTTTCATAGGAAGTAAAAATCGCTTGCGCTGTTGTGGCACCTGTGCTGGGATAGTATAAATTATCGTTGTTGAAATTGCTGTAGTAATAGGTTGAACCATCACTCTTGACAACACCACTACTGCTGTTATCAAATTCATAACTGGTACTTACTACTGCCTCTGGGCTAATAGTCAAGGTACCCTGATTAACCCAAGTGTTTTGGTAAGGAGTCTGTCCAAAGCTGAACCCTACACCCCCCAACACACACACCAATACTTGACTGTACTTTCTCATAACTTACTGTTTTTCAAATATATTTATCTCTAAATTATCCTTTAGCACTACGTTAAAAACACCTGCATCTCCCGTAAGAAAATAACCTGAATCTGCACTAGTAGCATTTTTGAAAAAATTATTTCGAGTAGGTTTTAGTCTAATATCTATTGTATTACCAGAAGTATTTAAACGCAGATCACTAGGAAAAGCGATCATGGCAGAATAATCACCATAGTCACTGTCCCATCCTGTTGTACTTCCACCAAAATGATAGATTCGTTCATCTAAGGTTTTTACTAATGTTCCATTGATATAAATTTCTAGATCAACCATAGAAAATACGGGAACAACGCCAAAATTGCCATTGATACGACTACTTGTATTGGCCATAACTGTAAAATCGATATGCATATACTTTGTTGTAACAGGATTACTGTTTGCGCCAAAGTAGGCTCGAAAAACGGATTTATAGGTTTCATTAGATCGGTGATATATAGTAGGAAGGGGACCTGGTGTAATATTCATCTCTTTATAGCTCCAACTTTGGCTCGTAGATGCTCCATCAACAAAGCGTATTGTTTTGGTCAAATCATATTTTTCTACCTTAGGTACTGTAAATGTAGTTCCACCAGCAGCTATGGGATTACCATTAGCATCAATTGCCTTTTCGTTGTAATAAGTAAATGATCCATTTCCATGATTCACCAATTTAGTTGCGGTTTCATGTGCTTTTACCAGTGATTTTATATCCAATACCGTTGATTCTCCCTTTTCATCTTTGAATGTAATTGTTCCTGCTGCTGAATTACTCGTGATATTAGTTACGGTTTCAAACGCTTTCACTGCACTTTTTACATCTACTGTAACAGAAGCACCAAGTTCATCCTTGTACTTTAAAATCCCAGTAGTCGTATCATAAGACAGGATGGTTAAGGTTTCATTATCCTTTACAATCGTATTGATATCCACCACTTGCCTCGCTCCGCTTTCATCATTATAGGTAAACAACGTACCATCGAAATACACATTACCTCCCGTTTTTAAAATGATTTGTTTCAGTTGATCCAAAACTGCTTCATTGCTGACAATCGATTCAAACTGTTCCATAACGGATTGAGGAACATCAATAATCGTTTCTGCACCATGTTCCGAAATATAGGTATAGGTGCCGTTTTTATTGTCTACTAAGGTAGTTAGTGTTTCATGAGACTTAATTAAAGATTTAATATCCAATACCGTAGACATCTCCTTTTCGTCTTTGAATGTAATTGTTCCAGCCGCTGCGTCACTCGTTATACTGGTTAAGGTTTCGTTATCCTTTACAATCTTGTTGATATCCACCACTTGTCTAGCTCCATTTTCATCATTGAAGGTAAACGAAGTACCATCAAAATACACATTACCTCCCGTTTTTAGAATGATTTGCTTCAATTGATCCAGCACTGATTCATTGCTGACAATTGATTCAAACTGCTCCATAACCGAATGAGGAACATCAATAATCGTTTCTGTACCATGTTCTGAAATATAGGTATAGGTTCCATTTTTATTGTCTACTAATGTCGTTAGTGTTTCATGAGCCTTAACCAATGCTTTCATATCCAATACCGTCGACCTGCCCTTTTCATCTTTAAACACAATGGTTCCCGCAGCTGCATCACTCGTTACACTAGTCACTGTTTCAAAGGAGTTCACCGCATTTCTCACATCAACTGATGTAGAATTTCCAACCTCATCTTTGTATTTTAAAAGCCCCGTTGTGGCATCATAGGACAATATGGTTAAGGTTTCGTTGTCTTTTACAATCTTATTGATATCGACCACCTGCCTTGTTCCATTTTCATCATTATAGGCAAAAGAAGTTCCATCGAAATAAACATTACCTCCAGTGTTTAAAACGATTTGTTTCAATTGATGTAACACACCTTCATTGTTGACAATAGATTCAAACTGATTGATGACGGATTGTGGAACATTAATTATCGTTTGTGTCCCCTGCTCTGATGTATAAGTATACGTGCCATTGCCGTTGTCTACTAGCGTAGTGAGTGTTTCATTCGTTTTAACGATATTGGCGATATCGATCAATTGACGGTCCCCCTCTTCATCGATATACTCGAACTTCGTTCCATCGTAAAACACACTGCCTGTGGTATGCTGAATTATTTGTTCCAATTGTCGTAACACGGTTTCATTCTCGACAATTTTTGTGAAATTTTTAATCACTTCATCCGCAATATCAGCATCAGGCACAATTCTAACCCATTTGGTTTTATCCCAATAATAAAACCCAGGTTGTATATCTCCTTGTTTCGTATTGGCATAGACTAATAGACTCTCTACATTGCCGTTGGCAATTGTAGTTTTATCTACAGTACTCTTTAAAGCGATACTTGGAATCAAAATCCCTTTATCTCTTGACATAATCGTTAATTCAGCAGACTTATTGGGAGTGCTCGTCCCAATTCCCACTTGAGCCTGTACAACTGAAACCAACAGCAATGCCGCTACTGATAGTAATTTTCTTTTCATAATTTATTGATTTAATTTTATACCTTCTCCTTTATACGTATAAGTCTGTGCTTTTTGTGTATGAATTTTGTGTCTATTTTTTTATGTATGGAAAGCTTTTTCGTTTTTACATAATTCTCAATAAATTACAATAACAACAATCATTAAACAAAAATAAATAACAAAAAAGTTAAAAAAAGAATCAAAAACCCAAATAAATCATCAAAAAACAAATGATACGCATTTTAACTTTTGTTAAATTATCTGTATGTATAGGTGTATTCAAATCTGCCTCCCCCTAACCTACCGGCTTCTTCGTTTTGACTATCTTCTCCAACTGTCCCCCTCTTTATTGCTACAACAACAATTCAGGTCTTTTTTATCCTTATTTCCCCTTATTATGATCCATCATTTTATATCAAATTCAAATCCTATCCACTATTTCGCTATTTCAGTCCTTTTATTCCTCATTCCCCGCTGTACTTCGTGTGTCTTTTTACTCCATCAAAAACCTAGCGGTAGACAAAAAATAATTTTTTACAGCTTTCTCCTAACGCTCTAGGATATTTCTGTTTTCGATCCCTACGATTTCATCAAGTACGACAGTGACAGTAAATGAATTTTATTCAAGGAATGATCAAGTAATGTGGATCAAGATTGGTAAACGTCACCCCAAGATGAGTGGAATGGGGCTAAATTGGGCCACCTATAAAAAAGTAAGAGGGCGACCTTTTAGACGCCCCCTCTGCTTCTCTTCCTGTGTGTTTTACCTCACAGTTCGATTATTTAAAAAAAATAGTTTTTATTTTATTTAGACACAACAATAAAGGCACTGCGTCTATTCGCTTGGTGTTCGGTATCACTACAGGGTACGCCATTGCTACAGCGGTTGATCAATTTTGTCTCTCCATACCCTCGTCCTGTTAAACGATGCGGATCAATGCCTTGATCTATCATCCATTGAATCGTCGATTTGGCACGACGATCCGATAAGCTCAAATTATAGGCGTCTTTTCCTTTGCTATCCGTATGCGAGCGAATATCTACTTTTAACGTTGGATATTTTCGCATTACTTCAACAATCTTCATCAGCTCAATCGAAGCATCATAGCGAATGTTGGAGTGATCAAAATCAAAGTAAATCGGCGCTAGATTTAATAATTGGGCTAAATCTGTGTTGACCTCAATTGGAATTTCCGTTTGCTCTAGACCAATATCCACGGTCTTCTTGCCTGGTTTATCCCTATTGTTAAACGCCACCTCTACGGTATTATAAGTCGGAGCTTCTACCTTGATGCGGTATTTCATCCTACAGTCCAAAAGCATAATCGCGTACTGTCCTTTGCTGTTGGTGCGAAGCGTATCCCTCTTTTGATATACGGCGTCAGCGATCACAACGCGTGCATTGGCTAAAGGAGATTTGCTTTGCTTGTCATATATTATTCCCTCAAGAATTTGTTGACACGGTTTCTCTGCCCAAAAATAGATATCATCTGCCCCCTTTCCTCCGGGGCGATTCGAACTAACAAATCCCTTATTCTCCTTGACATCGATGTAAAAACCAAAATCATCTAAGGAGCTGTTGATCGGTTCTCCCATATTTACTGCGGGACCATAACTGCCATCGGGGTAAATATGCGATACATAAACATCCAGCCCTCCTAAACCAGGATGACCATCGGAGGAAAAATACAACTGGTTATCAGAAGAAATAAAAGGAAAACTCTCTCGCCCTTCGGTGTTAATCATTTTTCCAAGGTTTTCAACAGGACCATAGCTGCCATTTTCATATAAAGCCACGCGATACAAATCCGATTGGCCTAAGCTCCTCTTGCGATCTGAGGCAAAGTACAACCACTTTCCGTCAGGAGTTAAAGCGGGATGAGCGGTATTACAATCAGCAGCATTAATCGGCAATTCCTCTACCTGTCCCCACTGCCCATCCGCTTGCTTTATTGCTTTATATATTTTAAGTAAAGAAGTATGCGCTTTTTTTTGCTTGCGCTTTCCATTATGCTTGGCGTTGTTTCGCGTAAAGTACATCGTTTTACCGTCTTGCGTAAACACAGCAGTTGCTTCATTAACCGTTGAATCTCCCACTGCTAATCGAAGCAGTTCGCCAAAGCCATCTTTATGGATTGGTATGCTGTATAAACTCGTATAACTCTCATTGGTCCAGGGGTGAATCATAGGTTCTTTCGCTGTAGCAGTTGCACGAGCTGAAGTAAAAACAAAGCTATTCCCCACCATAGTCCCTCCATAATCTGAGTATGGACTATTCAATTCCAATGCTTTGATTTCATAGCGATTCGAATTACGGCCAATCTGAGTCAGGTAATCGCGATTCTCATTGTACAAAGTTGCCCTAGAGTCACTTGCCTCTAACTTGTAAAACTGATCCATCAATTCTTGTGACTTCTCATAATCCTTTTGACTCTTTAGGGTTTGGGCATAGCGATAGTAATATTCAGAGGGCAAGCTAGTGAGATCTTTGTCTTGGTAATCTCCTTCAAAAAGGACGTTATACCATGTATTTGCTTCGGATAACTTGCCGTTAAAGTAATACGAATCAGCCAAGTTTTGCAACACTGATGTGTTGATGTAGCCTTGATTGACCAAGTCTTCGTAAATCTCGATCGCATTGGCATAGGCTAAGTGATCGAAATTTTTAGCCGCTCGCTTTTCCTTCCCTGATTGACCATAGCTTACCGTTATTGCCGTGAAGATAACTGCAGTTGCTATTCCAAATTGTCGTAGGTATTTTTTCATGTCGTACTAGTTTACAAGAACCTTGGAGCAGTTACGCACGTAAAGCTGTTAACAAATTAAAGCGAAGGAAAATCTCATGTACTTGTACTCCCAGCGGTTATAGCACTCTATTATTTGAATTACAGCTTAGGTTGCCGATCAGGCATTACGACGCTGAAACCACGAGCAAGAACAATTGCCTTTTCCTCTTTGTCTATTTAATTTAAAAAATCTTGTTTTTTCAACTTTTTTTGTGCCTTTACTTCTCTACTAAAGCATATAAATCAACAATAGTAATTTTCACTAGGGCTCAAAACACAATATTACAGGACAAAAGGTTAAAAATGGAATCAAAAAACAATAAAAAGGGATGAAATCAAGATTGATACAACATTTAACTTTCATTAAAAAAACAACAAAAATTTATTTCTACACCGCCCCCCACGATCCCTTTGCCTAAACGAATAAATAGCGCGAGTATTCGCTAATTTCATTCGTTCCTTTTTTTAGGTATACTTCCTAATTTATCAATACCTATTTTATTTTTTTAAACGGATCAACCTTCTTTATCCCCTTCCCCGTTTTCAACTAAAGCTTCTGAAACCGTTTTTCCCTATCTTTCACAAATACAAAGCGCATTTTTTCATTTCATCTTGCCTTAATTCGATATTTGATATCAACGAGTAGGGATGAAAAAATCGCTTTATCACTCTCCTCCTATCTCCTGTACTATTCCATCTCTATTTTATTTCTGTTAGATTGAATTGCTTTACTACTACACCAGCGCCTCGAAGGAGTAATTTTCAGTACGCTGTTTAACTCTTTTCGTTTAGCTATTTTACAAAAAGGTGTAACAATACAGGGAATACCATTCCTTGTACCAACACCTAACAAGTCCTCACATTTGTATTCTTATTTACAGTAGGGGTATAAACAAAGAAGCCTGCCCAATTTTTGGGCAAGACTTCAATCAAAAAAACACAAATACTCGAATGTATTTCCCTTCAATATTGTTGGAGCCATTCAAAATGGCAAAAAACGATCTTAGTGCTATCGAATAAAACAGGAAACAAACTAGAGGTGTAAACGTTCGCTCTCCTAGTGGATTCATTATTTTTCAGGGTATTTCCCTTTAGGTACTCTACCTTCTCTTTTATTCAACCTGCATCTTCTTTATTTATTCTTAACTTAATCCGTTAAAAGCTCAGAGGGAGCAAATCCATAGAAGTAAACAAAAGCGCGATAAAAAGACAATCGCGTATTAAACCCACAAACGACTGTCAATTCTTCCACTGTAATATTCTTTTCTCTTTCGCGAATTACGTTGATTGCATACTCTACTTTCAATCGGTTGATGTACTGCTTAAAGCTTGATGATTGCGATTTTTTAAAATAATCGTTCAATTTATTTTTATCTACTAGAGTCAGCTCTGCTACTTTATGTAAAGTCAAATTGTGATCCAGAAAAAGTCCCGTTTCAATAATCTTTGTGTAAAGTAATTGCTTTAAAAGGGTTGGATCCAAAAAAGAAGCCTCGGAACGAATCACTTCTTTTCCTTTTTCCTTTTTTTCAGCTGCTTCTTTCTCATGCACTACCTTTCTAGTAATCATGACATTAGTTCCCTGAAAATATTTCCACTTTAGTATTTTTGCTGACGTTGTTTTTTTTTGCTGGTATTGTCTAATAAAAATTACCCCTTCATGAAAATAGGCATACAGCAGTATGCACAAACCATAGCATAAAAAAAGCGAATTGTTATTCATAAAACGCTCGCCTCCTTTGAGCCAAGCACTACTGAACAAAAAAGCAAATACAAATAGCAGAACGACATAATACAAAATCGCAACTTCTTGATATTTTGTATGCTCCTTATTATTGATAAAGTTTAAATACCCATAGCTTCCAAATCCCACAGCAGTCAAAATACTAACAAGTTGAATGATTGCATTAAACTGCTTTATATGTTCAGGGAAAAAAAAGTAACAGTAAAAAAATCCACCAAGTAACACCAACAAGGCAAGTGCTATAGCTAGAAAATAACCTAATGATCGTTGCTTTTCAACCGTTAACAACAAGAGCAAAGGTCCATTCAAACAACTAAACAATATACCCAATGGCAGGTCACGACCAATTTCATAATGAGATATTCCATAGACGAATAAGGAAAAAAGGGTCAGTAAGCTACTGATATATAAAATATTTACGCTTAAAATAGTTTTTCTTTTTTTAAGAAAAAATAGCAAGGCGTACCCAATAAAACCTAAAACAACAACAAAAATCACATGCATATTTCAAAAAGATAAATCGTATTTTTTATAATTTACATCAAACAATCAAACAGGAATGAAATCAGTATGAGCGCGTCACAAAAAACGAACTGTCCCTATTTTTATCTAATTCCCTTCTTTTTGGCTATCAATCCACAAAGTCTAGGGGACTATTTATTTCACGTTGTCCCCTTTTGCTTAGTCCTATTTTTTACCTGTTTGATGCCCCATTGCAACAAGGTTAAAATAGAGACAAAAAGCAGGATACTTTTAATCCCTACGTAAAAATGACTGATGTACATCGCATACTCTTCCTCAAAAAAAGCAGAAAAAATTACCTCCGCATTGACGAGTAAAAAATAAAAGAAAAGAAAACAGTTAACAAAGTATACATAGGCTTGAATTTCATTGTTCAAGAAGCTAAAACGCTTAAAATACAGCAGGAAAAACACCGCATACATCAGGGTATAAAAATTAAATAAAAACAGGCTAATCCATCTTTTTTCCTCAAAAAG
>JASLHL010000343.1 GCA_030152225.1 Flavobacterium sp.
CAGGTGAATGACAAGATGATGATTGGTTACAGTTACGATGCCGATACAACGAAGTTGTCCCATTACAACTCCGGTTCTCATGAGATTTTTCTTCGCTTTACTTTGTCTAACAGCTTGAAGCGCGTAACCGCTCCAAGGTTCTTCTAAACTAGTTTGATATGAAAAAAAAACTACAACAAGTAGGACTTGTAGCAGCTGTGTTATTGACCGTAGTGACAGTAGGCTATGGTCAAACAGGGAAGAAAAAGCGAGCAGATCAAAATTTTGATCACTTGGCCTATGCCAATGCGATTGAGATTTACGAAGGCTTGGCTAATCAAGGCTACATCAACACCTCGGTGTTGCGAAATTTGGCCGATTCGTATTACTTCAATGGCAAGTTAGCCGAGGCGCATCAATGGTATTACGAACTCTTTGAAGGAGATTACAAAGACAAGGACCTCACTGGCTTGCCTTCTGAATATTACTATCGCTATGCTCAGACGCTGAAAAGCCAAAAGGATTACGAGAAATCACAGGAATTGATGGATCAGTTTTACAAGCTAGAAGGGAGTGACTCTCGAGCCACCTTGTACAATACGAATCGCGATTACCTGACTCAGATTGGCCGTAATTCGGATCGCTATGACATCAAAGCGTTGGAGTTAAATAGCCCATACTCCGATTATGGAGGAACGATGTTAGGGGATCAGTTCATCTTTACTTCTGCACGAGCAACAGCAGATGAAAAACAACAAGATATCCATACTTGGACCAATGAGAGCTATACGAGCTTGTATAGTTCGCAAATAAGCAGAGATGGATTTGGAGAACCCGTTCAATTGGTTTTGTCTACTACCAAAGTTAATGAAGCAACTGCGGTGTTTACGCAAGATGGTAAAACAATGTACTTTACGCGAAATAATGCTAAGAATAATGGAAAGAGCAAGCAAAACAAAGCACATACCTCCTTACTTAAAATATACAAAGCAGTAAAGCAAGAGGATGGAACATGGGGAGAGGTAGAGGAATTGCCAATTAATTCAGATGATTTTAATACCGCTCATCCTGCTTTAACCCCTGATGGAAAATGGTTGTATTTCGCCTCAGATCGCAAAGGAAGTGTAGGACAATCCGATTTATATCGCATGGCTTTATATGAAAATGGAGGATATGGCGCAGTAGAACATATAAGTGGAAGCATTAATACGGAAGGGCGAGAAAGTTTTCCTTTTATTTCTTCAGATAATCAGCTGTATTTTTCCTCAGATGGTCATCCGGGCTTAGGAGGATTAGATGTTTTTGTATCGCATATTTACCCCGATGGTAGTTTTGGTCCTGTAATAAATATGGGAGAACCAATCAACAGTCCTTTAGATGATTTTGGTTTTTATGCCAACGTAAAGGAGAATAAAGGATTTGTTAGTTCGAATCGCCTCGGAGGAAAAGGTTCAGATGATATCTATTTTTGGGTTGAAAAACCGTGTAAACAAACCCTTGAGGGAATAGTGTATGACAAGCAAAGCAAAGCTCCTTTAGCCAATGCACTTGTTGTGATCTCCGATGCCGTCTATCAGAAGAGCGATACGCTTCTCACCAATAGCAAAGGGTATTATACCACCAAACTTTTGGATTGTGGAATTAAGTACCGCATCCAAGCAGCAGTAGATACGTATAATACAACCGAAGTAGTGTTTAATAATACGGATAAACCAGGGGTGAAGACCGTCGATATTGGTCTGGAGAAAACAGAAATTCCAATTGAGGTCAACACAGATTTAGCAAAACTGTTAAATCTATCGCCGATTTACTTTGATTTTGATAAGGCAACTATCCGCTATGATGCCTCGATTGAACTAATGAAGATTGTGGAAGTGATGCGAAAATATCCAACGATAAAAGTAGATGTTCGCTCGCATACGGACAGTAAAGGAAAAGATGCCTATAATTTGAGCCTATCGGATCGCCGAGCCAAGTCTACAATTCAATGGATCATAGATCAAGGTATTGATCCGCAACGCTTAACAGGTCGAGGGTATGGAGAAACACAACTGATCAACCGCTGTAGCAATGGCGTTCGCTGTCGTGATACTGAACATCAAGAAAATCGACGCAGTGAGTTTATTGTAGTGGGTAAATAGAGAGGAGTCAGTTACTTTTTTTATATGATCATGCTGTAAGATGTAAAAAATACAGCATTGTAGAAGGAGGACTAATCTAGTTCTCCTTCTTTTTTACGTATAAATCGACACAAAGTAGCAAGGAGAAAGAACCAAAAAAAAATAAAAAGTAAGAAAAGGACCGTGTTTGCGTCATAAATTAAAAATAGTGAGTAGTAATTGAGTGTTTTTCAATGTGTTATTGTAATTGTTTTTAAAAGTATACAGCACGGATAAAAGAAATTAGATCGCGAACTTCTACTGCGTTGTCTTCAATTGTAGATTGAATTAACTGTAATTTTTAGATAAAGTGATTTTTGTGATTTTTTTAATGAAAGTTAAATTATGTACCAATATCAGTTTGTTGCGTAATTCGTTGCTATTTGATTCTTTATTTAACTTTTTGGTTGTTTAATATTGCGTTTTGCTCTTGTGTTTTAATAAAAAAACAAAAATAAGTAGTACTAATTCATTCGCTTTAAGAGCGAAATGAAGACACAAATAAAAAAGTTTAAAAAACGAGATTTTTGAAATTAAATTGACAAATATGAAAAGAAAATTACTGTCAGTTGCAGCCTTGTTATTGGTCTCAGCAGTACAAGCTCAGGTTGGAATTGGAACGACAACACCCAATAAATCTGCTGAATTAAGCATTATATCCAAAGATAAAGGGATTTTGATCCCTAATATTGCTTTAGAGCATACAGGTGATCAAACGACGATTATCAATGGAAATGTGGAGAGTTTATTGGTGTATGCCAATACAGAACAAGGTGATATTGTCCCTGGGTTTTATTATTGGGATAATACAAGATGGGTTCGAATTGTTTCAGATAGGGATGTAGAAGGAGGAAATGTATATTACGATGGCACAACATTTACCTATGTTGATGCTTCAGGTAATACGCAAGTGATTAATATCAATCAAAAGGTAAAAGACCATGAGACAATTACTACTTTACTAGACAATCGCAATGGTACGTATACCTATACCTCAGAGAATGGTACTCGAACAGTTATCAATGTTCCTCAATCGGTTATTGAACAGTTCGAAACTATCATTGCTAATGAATCAGTTCAAAATCAGATTTTAGAACTATTTACTGCCCTAGGTGGAGGAAATGTATACTATGATGGGACGAGATTTACCTATGTTGATGCGAATGGTAACACACAGGTAATTGATCTGGGGCAACTCGTTAAAAACAATGAAACGACGACGACCTTAGTGGATAATGGCAATGGAACGTATACCTATACGTCAGAAGATGGTACCCAAACGATTATTGATGTACCTCAATCAGTGATCAAGGAGTTTGAGACCATCATTGCTAATGAATCAGTTAAGAATCAGATTTTAGCACTATTAACCGTTGTAGGTGGAGGAAATGTATACTACGATGGGACGAAGTTTACCTATGCGGATGCCAATGGCAATGTTCAGGTAATTGACCTGAGTCAACTCGTTAAAAACAATGAAACGACGACGACCTTAGTGGATAATGGTAATGGTACGTATACCTATACATCAGAAGATGGCACTCAAACGGTCATCAATGTTCCTCAATCGGTTATTGAACAGTTCGAAACCATTATCAAGAACGAATCAGTTAAGAATCAAATTTTAGAACTATTAACTGTTGTAGGTGGAGGAAATGTATACTACGATGGGACGAAGTTTACCTATGCGGATGCCAATGGCAATGTTCAGGTAATTAATATGGAAGCGATTGTCAAAGCCCACGAAACAATTACAACCTTATTGGACAATGGCAACGGTACCTATACGTATACCTCAGAGAATGGTACTCGAACAATCATCAATGTTCCTCAATCGGTTATTGAACAGTTCGAAACCATTATCAAGAACGAATCAGTTAAAAATCAGATTTTAGAACTGGTAACTACCCTAGGTGGAGGAAATGTATATTACGATGGGACGAAGTTTACCTATGTTGATACCAATGGTAACACACAGATAATTGACCTGAGTCAACTCGTTAAAAACAATGAAACGACGACTACTTTAGTAGACAATGGCAACGGTACGTATACCTATACCTCAGAGAATGGTACCCAAACCATTATTGATGTACCTCAATCGGTTATCAAGGAGTTTGAGACCATCATTGCCAATGAATCAGTTAAAAATCAAATTTTAGAACTATTTACTGCCCTAGGTGGAGGAAATGTATACTACGATGGGACGAAGTTTACCTATGTCGATGTGAATGGTAACACACAGATAATTGACCTGAGTCAACTCGTTAAAATAAATGAAACGCTAACTACCTTAGTAGACAATGGCAATGGTACCTATACGTATACTTCAGAGGATGGTACTCAAACGATTATTGATGTACCTCAATCGGTTATCAAGGAGTTCGAAACCATCATAGCCAATGAATCAGTTAAAAATCAGATTTTAGAACTATTTACTGCCCTAGGTGGAGGAAATGTATACTACGATGGGACGAAGTTTACCTATACGGATGCCGATGGTACGATGCAGGTGATTGATTTTAAGCAAATTATCAAAGACAATGAAACGCTAACTACCTTAGTAGACAATGGCAATGGTACCTATACGTATACCTCTGAGAGTGGTACTCAAACGATTATTGATGTACCTCAATCGGTTATCAAGGAGTTCGAGACCATCATTGCCAATGAATCAGTTAAAAATCAGATTTTAGAACTATTAACTGTTGTAGGTGGAGGAAATGTGTATTATGATGGTAGAAGGTTTACTTATGCCGATACTAATGGTGATATTAAGGTGATTGACCTCAGTCAACTCGTTAAAATAAATGAAA
>JASLHL010000098.1 GCA_030152225.1 Flavobacterium sp.
AATTTATCGATGATTTGGTCATAGTTGGTATATCCTTTACCATCTGCGCCTAAACCGTTGCGTTTGATCTCTAGCGATTGCGTAGCTTTGTGTAAGGCTTCTTGGAATGAGCGTCCAATTCCCATTACTTCTCCTACTGATTTCATTTGTAATCCTAGGGTTCTATCTGCTCCTTCGAATTTATCAAAGTTCCAACGTGGGATTTTCACAATTACATAGTCTAATGTCGGCTCAAATAAAGCAGATGTCGATTTTGTAATTTGGTTTTGCAATTCATCTAATGTATATCCTAAGGCTAATTTCGTAGCGATTTTAGCAATTGGGTATCCAGTTGCTTTAGAAGCAAGTGCAGATGAACGAGAAACACGTGGGTTAATTTCGATGGCTACGATATCTTCTTTTTCGTCTGGAGATACGGCAAACTGTACGTTACATCCTCCTGCGAAGTTTCCGATACTGCGCATCATCTTGATTGATAGATCGCGCATTTTTTGGAAGGTACGATCCGATAAAGTCATCGCTGGTGCTACTGTGATACTGTCTCCCGTATGAATTCCCATAGGATCCATATTTTCGATAGTACAGATAATAACAACGTTGTCATTTTTATCGCGCAATAGCTCTAATTCATACTCTTTCCATCCCAATAAAGCTTTGTCAATTAAAACTTCGTGGATTGGAGAAGCTTCAAGTCCGCGGGTTAATAAATCGTCAAAATCTTCTGCATGGTGAACAAAAGCAGCTCCTGTCCCTCCAAGGGTAAACGAAGGACGAATAACCAAAGGAAAACCGAATTCTTGTGCGATTTCTTTTCCTTGTAAGTAAGAGGTCGCTGTTTTTGCTGGTGCAGCAGGTACATCAATACGCTCTAATAATTGTTTGAATTGTTCGCGGTCTTCTGTGATATTAATTGCGTTAATATCTACACCAATTAAACGAACACCAAAGTCTGCCCAAATTCCCTTTTCATCACATTCCAGACATAAGTTTAAGGCTGTTTGTCCTCCCATGGTAGGTAACACAGCATCAATTTCTGGATGAGCAACTAAAATTTCAATAATTGAGCGTGCAGTTAATGGCTTTAGATAAATATGATCCGCCATAGATGGGTCGGTCATAATTGTTGCGGGGTTCGAGTTAACTAAGATAACTTTAATTCCCTCTTCTCTTAATGATCTTGCTGATTGTGAACCTGAATAATCAAATTCGCAAGCTTGTCCGATGATGATTGGTCCTGAACCAATGATTAGTACGGTCTTGATAGAAGTGTCTTTAGGCATTTTCTTGTGTTGTTTATTATTTACTACTTCGCTTAAAAAGTAAGTATAGTGTGTGTGATTGTATTGTGATGCTTCCGACAAAGTATAAAAAAAGGCGTTACTACCAAATGAGTAACACCTTTATTTATATTTTGATCAAAACATTAATGCTTATGTTTTGTTTCACAAGAAACAGTTAATTTATGTCTTCCTTTAGCTCTTCTAGCAGCTAATACTTTTCTACCGTTAGGAGTAGACATTCTTTCCATGAAACCATGTTTGTTTCTTCTTTTTCTATTTGAAGGTTGAAACGTTCTCTTGCTCATTGCGTTTATCTTTAAATCTTAGTATTTTACTTTTCAAAAAAATCAGCTTTGATATACTTGCGCCAAAACCGAGTGCAAATATATAAAGTCATTTGAATCTTACAAAGTCTTTTTGCAAAATATTTTCAGAAACTTGCGAATAGTGCCGATTTCAATTCCATTTCTAAGGAAAAAAGGGCGTGACTTTCAAGCAAAGATAAGGAAAATATTTTTATTTCCACGAGAAAAAGGGCTCAGTCTCGTAAGGCTTTGACCGATTCAAATCAAATGGCGCTTGGGTTTATGCTTTTTTGATCAAGCCGTATTCAATCGCCAAAGTAATCACAGAACTCAGATTGGTGGTTTGAAATTTCTCAATCAAATTCTTTCGATGACTGTCTACTGTATGGGTACTAATAAACAGACGATCGGCGATTTGTTGTGTTGTAAATCCCTGAGCAGCTTCTACCAATACTTCTTTTTCGCGTCGGGTGAGTTTGGGAATAATATTTAAACCCGTTTTGCTTTTCTTTTCTAAAACCATTTGGGTTTGAGAACACAAGAATGTTGCTTGGTCGTGTACTGCATATATTCCCTGTACAATTTCATCGACAGATGCATTTTTTTGAATGTATCCCGAGGCTCCTTCTTGCAAGGAACTGTTTATTACAGCATACTCATTGTGAACACTCAACATGATGATTTGCATCTCAGGGTGTTTCTTTTTCAGGGGTTTGATCCAATCTAAGCTGTTGATGTCAGATAGGTTAATGTCCAGCAATAAAATGTGAATGGGATTTTTTTTTAACCCTTTTTGGAGTGCGTCAATAGAAGGATAGCATCCCGTCACTTGAATGTGCTCTTGTTTGTTTAATATGTTTTTTAATCCTTCCAATAACAAAGGATGATCGTCAGTTAACGCTACTTTTATCATGTGTTATATTTTTGGGAATTGAAAATCAATACTCGTTCCGAGGTTTAGTTCTGAATGAATGTGCAAGTCCCCTTTGAGGAACTGCACCCTGGACTGGATGTTGTGTAATCCTGCTGATTGGGTTTGTTGAACCTGTTCTAGTTCAAAGCCACAACCATCATCTTCGATGGTCACCATATAGGAATCGTTGTTTTCAACGAGTTGAATAATGATCTGTTGAGGATCGGCATGTTTTAAGGCATTGTTGACCAATTCTTGTATAATGCGATAGACCAATAATTGTTTGTCTTGTTCTAGGGTATGGGTGTAGCCCAAAAATTGGACGGCAATATCCAATTGATCCGTAGACATGCGGTTGGCATATTCTTTTAAGGCTTCTTCTAAACCGTATTTGATTAATAGGTCAGGCATTAAGTTATGGGCTACCCGTCTGAGTTCATCTACAGCGTTGTCTAAATGTTCCATGGATTTACTCATCTCCGACTTGTTTTCGGCTGGTATTTTAGTATTGAGCGTACTCAATTGAATTTTCGTTCCAGAAAGCAACCCTCCTAATCCGTCGTGTAAATCTCGAGCTAAGCGCGATCGCTCCTGTTCTTGCCCGTCCAAAAGTGCCGTCAGTGTAGCGATTTTGGCGTGTTGCTTTTCTTTTTCTAGTGCTAAATTGTAAAGCTCATTTTGTTGCTTCATACTCTTTGTACGCTGTTTGTACACGTAAAGCAGAACAAAAACAAGTACGCCAAAAACAAGGGATAAGGCTAAGAAATACGTCTTGAGTTTTTCCTGATAGGATAGTGTTTTTTTAAAATGCTGGATATCCAGTAGCTTGTTGTCATTTTCAAGTTGAGACAATTGAAGCGCCTGTGCATGTGTTTCTGTTTCTAATTGGCTAATTTCTAGTTTTTTACGTTGGTTTTCTTCGGACAATTTTAAGTTTTCTAATTCCTGAAGTTGCTGTAATCCCAACGTTTTCATCAATTGAATTTGCTGTTCTTTTTTTTCAGAAGCCAATTGCAAGGTCAATAATTGTTGTTTTTGTTGCTCTTTTTCGTATTGTGCTTCTAAGCGCTTACTCACTTCTAGTTTATCTTGATCGTAGATCGATTGATAGGTCTGTAAGTAAAGCTTATTAAAGTACAAAGCGGCTTCGTTATTTCCTTCAGCTTCGTGTAAATACGCCAAACTCTCATAGATGGAGAGCAAAGTATTCTTATCGGGAAGATTGGTACTGTTGATGGCTGATAACGCAGATAATAGATGTGCAGTAGCCGTTTGGGTATCGTCTTGTTGTAGGGCAATTTCGGCTAAGATTCCATAAGACGAGGCTTGAAAATTAGCTTGATTGCTTTCTTTGGCTTGTTCCAACGCTAGTGTAGCATAGTACGTAGCCTGTTTGTTGTATTGTTTGGGAAATGCACGCAAGTATAAACTTGCTAGATTATTGGCAACAAAAGCCAAATCCGAGCGAAAGGGAATCAATTCCTGATTTTTTTCATAGGTTTTAATCGCCTTTTTATAGAAGTTCTCTGCTAAATCTCGGGCATAAATATTGTTGTTGTTGTGCGAGAATTCGCTTTCGTATAAATAGCCCATCATCATATAGGCATCAAAAAGTGAATTGGGATTATTTTGTTGAATAGCAACATCTAGTGTGAGTTTGCTGTATTTTTCTTGTAGTTCGTAATCATCCCAACTGGCATAAATACTAGTTAACTCTTTATAGGTTGCTGATAATCGACTTAATTTAGTTGGAGACGAAGGTGCTTTTTCAAACCACGATATGGCAGTTAAAAACGATTGAACAGCTTTGGCCTCCTGATTGTCGCGTACATAAATCCATCCCTGACAATAATTGACATAGGCTTTGATTTCAAAGTGATCGATTTGTTGGGCGTAATTTAGCGCTTTGCCAATGGCATCATTCGCCTCTTTTGTTTGCTCATTGAGCTTGGCATTCATGGCTAAGATTGCATAGAGGTAGGCAGCATTGGCCTTGTCTGCTTGTTGCTCCGCGAGTTGAATATTCTCTTTTAAAAGCAGTTGAGCTTGTTCTTGTTTTTCGTGAAAATACAGGGCTTGTGCGTATTTTCCTACTAAATCAAAACGCCCACTACTGCCCGCCACTGTTTTGTCGTATTGTTCTTTGTATAACGTCAAAATTTCTTGTCCGTACACGCGAGTGGAAATACAACTGAGGATACACCACCCAAAAAATAGAAGAAACGGAAATGAAAATTTAGAAAAATACGACATAGACAATTGCTTAGCGATTCACTTTATTCGTGAATTTATTTTTTAAAGGTAATTCGAATTAAATGATGTTCATCCGGATCGATGGTATTATTTAAGTTTTGATCCACCACAAAGTAAAGATACAATTCTCCAATGCGATAATTGGACCACGTGATTTCATTGCCATCAATATTTACTCCATCGAGGTTCCATTGGTAAATATCCCATTCTTTTTGTGTGCCAACTTTATTGATACGATGATCGCTATTGGATGCGTAGTACAAATATTGGTGCCCTTCTTCGCTCAAATTAGGAAAGAATTGGTTTTGATCAAAAGATGCTGCAAATCCTGTACCGGGACTAAAAAAAGCGATATCATCAAAAGACATGGATTCATATTCATTGACAAATTGACTATTGTCTGTCAGTAAGGCTTTAGCAGCATAGAATAGATTTTTTTTATTCTGATACGGTTTGTTTAAAAATTCAATGCTAAAGCGTTCGGGTTTTAAGGTGATATTTTGTGTTTTTTGATCAATGACCAAGGTTTTTCCTCCTTGTTTAACGAGGATTGTTTTTGTTGTCACTTCTTGTGCATGTGTTACTACCCAAGTACAAAGGCTAAGACCAAGGGTCAAAAATAATTTGTTCATAAATAGAAAGATTGTTAGTTGCTTACAAAAGTAACAATTAAGCCGTTTTGTTGTACTCCCTAAAAATGATGAATTTGTGTTTTATTTAGTAAATAAAGGCTTTCTATTTTTTGAATTTCCCATAGTTAACCGCTTCAAAACTGCCATCTTCTTTTTTGATGAATGTTTCTTTTCCATCTTGTACTTCTACATTTTGAGCGGCTACACAAAACCAACAATCGTCAATTTTTTGCGTGATAAATAAAAACAAGGTGTTGCGAATCTGAGGCGCTTCATTTGTACTGAGAGCTGTTTGCTTACTCAATCGTATACGAGCGTGTACGGTGGCAATAGTATCGGTAAGGTATCTAACTTTGGTGCGTTTTAATTCTAAGTGTGATTGATTGAAAATCACGCGCAAGCCATAGTCATGAGCTTGATAAATGGCTGCTTTGTTTTGCCACCATAATCCAGTAACATTAACGAAATCTGCATCTTCAACAAAGAGTGCAGCTAATTGCTTTGCATCGTATTGATTCCATGCTGTTACAAATTGCTCGGCGATCTGTTCCGGTAAAGTTCTATTCATGCTAATTCTTTATGAAGGTAAAAATAAACAACGTAAAGGGATTTGCCTTAAGGATTAACTTATTCGTAACGCAAGGCTTCTACAGGGTCCAATTTAGATGCTTTAATGGCAGGATATAAACCAGAAATAACAGCAACAACTAGCGTGGTAATAAAAGCAGCTGAAATAGCTGACCACGGAATAGCAAAGGAAAAATGAAGAAATGAAGTCATCAAATAGGCTGTTCCAACGCCAAGTAAGGTGCCTAAGAGTCCGCCAAGTTGTCCAATAATAAGGGTTTCCGTAAAAAACTGTTGCGCAATAGTCTTGCGCTTTGCACCAAGTGATTTGCGAATACCTATTTCTTTGGTTCGCTCCGTAACAGATACCAACATGATATTCATCAGAGCAATAGAAGATCCTAAGATCGTGATCATTCCAATTAACCAAGCGGCTATATTTAACATGCTTACCTGATTTTCTAAGGATCGGATCATATCATCACTGCGTTCAATTCCAAAATTAGATTCCTGAGAAACTGCTAGGTTTCTGCTGGTTCTAAAATCAAGTGTCGCTTGATCAATTGCTTCATTTAATAAGCCTTCTTGGAGGATCCCCACTTTGATGGTGTAATTAATATTAGCCGTATTAAAGATATTTCGGGCAATTTGAAGGGGAATAAAGATACGTTGATCTTCATTTTGACCAAACGTACTTCCTTGTTCTTTGAGTATTCCTACCACTTTAAATTTGTATCCGCGAATAGAAATTACCTGATCAATAGGCGATTGTCCCTTAAACATGTTTTTAGAAAAATCAGAACCTACTACGCAAACAAAGTGGTTATTCTTACAGTCCGTATAGCTCAACGTTCGCCCTCTTTCAATTTGTAGCCCACTGTTGGCTAAGTAATTCTCATCTGCCCCTACAATGCTGACTTCGGGATCTGTTTTGACGTAATCGTTTTTTACTTCAATATTAGTGGCTGCATTAAAAGACAGCGAAACGGCAGAAAAAGGGTAGCGGTAACGCTCTTTAAAGTCTACCGCTTGCACATAGGTAATTGTTGGATTTTCTACTTGATTGGATTGATTTTTCGCTATTCTTCCTGCTGTGTCATACTGACTAATGGTAAACGTGTTGGCACCCATCGAAGAGAAATCTTCAACAATGGTATTTTTTAATGCACTTACTACGGAGAGAATACCCACTAAAGCCCATATGCCTATAGCAATAATAAACACCGTGATAAAGGTGCGAAGCAATTGACTTTTGATACTAGTCGCAGCGATTTTTATATTTTCAAGCGTTATTTTCCACATGATTAATAAGTAGCTGAAAAGGGTGAAATGTTACGAGTAAAGATAGAAAAAGAAATGGGAAACTGAAACGCAGTGTAGGTTCATCGAACACCAAAACAAATATAAACTAGGTGAGATAAATGGGAAACCGAAACGCAGTGTAGGTTCATCGAACACCAAAACAAATAGAAATTCAGTGAGATAAATGGGAAATCATAGCGCAGCGCAAATCGAAGTTTCATCGAACACCAATACCAATATAAAATTAGGGAGATAAATGAATGAATTTATATCAATTTATTATCTGTCGCAATTTTGACCAATTCGATCATATTTTTAGCCTTGAATTTTTGCAATAAATTTCTACGGTGTGTTTCTACAGTAATAACGGAGATGAATAATTTTTCAGCAATTTCAGCAGAGGTATTCCCTTTAGCAATTGATTCTAACACCTGCTGTTCTCGCTTGGTTAGTCTTGGCAACTCAACATTGTTTGATGAAGCAGATAACATAATTTCCTGTACCTCTTTGCTTAAGGCAATTCCTCCACTTATAGCGTTATCAATACATTGAATGATTTCGCAAGCATCTGCATTTTTTAAGATGTAGCCGTTTCCGCCATTTTCTAAAAAACGAAATATAATGCTGCGTTCTGCTTGATTACTGATCCCGATGACAATGGTTTTAGGCGATTTTTGTTTAATTGCTTTGCAGAAATCCAAACCACTTCCATCGTTCAGTACAATGTCTAACAGTATAATATCAGCTGTGTTTTCTTGTATAAAATCTAGTGCTGCCAATCCTCTTGTAAAAGAAAATAGTTGAAACTTACCTACCTGTTGCAATAACGATTTCAACCCTTCTAAAATCATCGGATGGTCATCGACTATTACCAAATTCAAACAATCATTAGGATACATAGCATTCTATATTTATGGTGGTTCCTTTTCCTGCTTCCGATAAAATCTCTACAGTTCCATTTATTAACGCTGTACGGCTTTTAATATTTTTCACACCTAAGCCATAATCTACCTTAGATGTATCAAAACCAATGCCGTCGTCTTCAATCGTCAGGTTTATTGTATTTTGGTGTTGACTAATTTGAACAATAACATTGTTTGCCTGTGCGTGTTTGATGATGTTACTGATGCTTTCCTGAGCCATGCGATATAAAGATAATTGTACTTTAAATGGGATGTTGTCTGATACATCGAAAGCTTCAAACTGAATGTTAAATTGTTTTTGTGACATGGATTCACAAAGTTCTTTCAGTGCAATTTCTAACCCAAGGTTTTTTAGTGTTTCGGGCATTAGATTTCTGGCTATACGACGCATTTCTACCATGGATTTATCTATTTTTTGCAATAACTCACCCGAATTAGGAGCATTTTCTTGAGAGATTGACATGCGTATATTCGCAAGCATTCCACCCATACTATCATGCAAATCTTGTGCTATTCGCTGTCGTTCTTGCTCTTCGTTTTCTAATATGGCATTTTTTACTGCCAATTTTGCTTCCGTACTTTTTTCTTTAATTTTCTGTTGATGAATAATTTCATTTTGGAGTAATCGACGTTTATTATTTCGGTAATAATTAAGAGTAATGAGAGTAATGAGCAATAAAATAACAGCGCCGGCAAGTGCTAAAGCCGTAATTAATTTACTGTTCTTTAAGTTAAACTGGGCTTCTTCTTCGTTACTTTTAGCAAGTAGTAATTCTTTTTCTTTCCGTGCAACATCGTATTTTAATTCTAAATCATTAATCTGCTTCTTGAAACCCTGATCATGTATTTCTATAGTAAGATTGCTGTACTTTTTTAAATATTCATAGGCATTTTCTGTTTTTCCTAACCCGATATAAGCATCTGAAATATGCCTGTAAACTGACATTTTGTTTGCACCAACTTCATTAGTAAAGGGATCTTTTTCTAATAATAAGCCTAATTGTAAAGCCTCATTAAAACGTTTCATCTCCAATAATAAAGTAACCTTGTACATGTTTATTTCATGTATATGATAGGTTTTATTTGGACCTCCTGTAAATGATAAGGCTTTGTTGTATGAATTTAATGCGGAGTTAAATTGATTGCTTTTTTGGAAGTATAAACCTTCTATTAAATAAAAAATACTTTTTTGATCAGCATCAGGATTGTTTTTGAGAATTTCTCTTGCTTTATCAATATAATCTTTTGCTTTATCTGTTTGGTTAAGGATAACATAACATTCGGCTATGCGATTGTACATACTGATCAATCTGTGCTTTTGATTTTCTTGAGATAGAAGAAGCTTTTCAGCATTTAAAAGGTAAACAATTGCTTTTTCGTATTGTTCTAAATTCATAAAACCTATCCCCAAACTAATGTTAAGCGTAGCAAGTCTGCTACTATCTTTCGCTTTTTCTGCAAACGGAATCGCTTTATTCAGCGTTAGTTCTACAAACTTTTTATCTTCATCCTCAATTTGATGAATCACCGCAATATTATTCCAAATATCAGATTGTATTTTGTAACTTTCTTTATTTCCCTGAATTTTATCCAAGAAAGAATCGGCTGTTAAATAGTGTTTTTTGCTTTCTTCCAGATTTCCTTTTGAGTAATAATAATACCCCTTTTTTGCATGATACATCCCTTTCAAAAACAAGTTGTTATGAATCATTTCATGCCCTTTTTCTAAATATTCAAAAGTTTTTAACGAGTCTTTAGGTGTCCAATACGTAACTAAATTAAAGTAAATCGTTGCACGTAAACTATCGTTAGAAGCTGTCTCTAACGATTTGTATAAATCTTTAGCATATTGTTCCATATCTAACGGAAGTTGTGCGTGATTTTTTTGGGAAATTAACCCGAATAAAATAAGAAAAAACAACGGAAATTTGTGCATATTGATGGAAGATTTAATGCAAATATCTTTATAAAAAATCATAAATTTTTATTGGAGTAAAAAATCATGGTAAACCATTAGATACAAAATCATGGTTTTCAACGATTGTCTTGACTTTACAATCTATAGAAATTTGTAATTCAAAATAATAGATATAGTATGAAAAAAGTAAACACAAAAATTGCGTTTTTAGGCCTATTAGCCACATTGACATTTGGAACAGTCGCTACAAGTTGTAGTAAAAATGATGATAATAACGGATACGAACAACCAGCACAAGGCTCTATCGAGGCTGCTGTGGGAACGTACAAAGGAAAGTTATACACAAGTGATACTAATGGGGTCTATGAATGGTTCGATGCTATTGTTATTGTAACAAAAGAAGGGAGTAATCAATTAAAAATTACGGCAAAATCAGGGGAAGAATATTCCCATATAACTCCTAAAACCTTTACGGTAGAAACTTGTGCTTGTTTTGGTGAGAACACACAAGATATTGTTTCCTTAACCGGTAGTTTAGAGGGGATTTTTCATTATTATGGCTCTAATAAAAACATTCATGTTAGTACAGCTGAGCAATCCGCAACAGATGTTTGGTTTAATTTTGAAGGCGTAAAACAATAAATTAAATGCTTTTTTTAGCAAGTAAAACGTTTATCTTTAGCCTATCAAAAACTAGATAAAAATGAAAAAAACAACCCTTATTTTTGGACTATCAGCTCTGATTATATCTTGTAATCAAGCTGTAAAACAGCTGGAAGGTACAGAAGATTCCACAGAAATTCCTGTTGAAGTAAATGAAGTTAAAACAGAAAAGGAAAATTCTTCTACTGAATTCAATATAGAAGACCTTGCGTTTTCTACTGCTGATATTGGAGATTTTCCATTCATCAATCTTCCAGAAGGATTAGAAGCGGATCAAGGTGCTATACAACGTAAATTTGATGTTTGCTTTTTCCCAATCCAGGGTATCATGACGCCTTTTGAAGGGAAATTGTATAAAGCAAATATTAGCGCAGTTCGCGGTGAAGAATATTCTCAACGGTATTTCGAAAAAAGTATGGAAGATTACATGCTCTCTGTAGGAGCAGTTAAGGTTTTTGATGGCGAAATCACCAAAGAAGAATACGATCGTTATAATAAACAAGATCCGAATAAAGGAGGTTCTGGAGACATAGGGTACTGGAACCAAAATATCAAGTTTTTTATTATTCGAAGTAAAGACAAAGGCAATGTTTATATCCAATGGACTTCAAATAATGCAGGAGGAAAATTAAATATTGTACAGGAAGAAGCTTTTAAACAAACCATTACAAAAGTAACGGCTGATGAAATTGTGAAAGATCTTTCGGAAAAAGGAAAATCTATTTTATATATCAATTTTGATGTAGATCAGTCAACGATCACAACCGATGGAAAGGAAGTGGTAACACAAATTGCAGAAGCACTTCAAAAAGATAAAAATGTAGTAATTGCAATCGAAGGTCATACAGATAATACAGGTAATGCTGTTCACAACAAAAAACTATCGAATGATCGAGCCAACTCGGTACTGAACGCTTTAATTGCAGACGGGATTGATAAAACACGATTATCAGCTATAGGATTCGGTTCTGAGAAACCTTTGGTTGACAACAATTCGGACGAAAATAAAGCTAAAAATCGTCGCGTTGAATTGGTGAAAAAGTAAGTAACAATAAAAAGCTGTTTCTTGAAGATAGAGAAACAGCTTTTTTAATACAGCAAGAATGAAAAAAATTAGTGTAAGCTGTTTATTATCTGTATTTATGTTGTTTAGTTGTAATACTTCAGACGACAACAAAATACCAGATACCAGCAGTGAAATTATTAACACACCGTTTACAGAAGGTTCTGTTGAAATGGGAATTTTTGGTAATGACATTGATTTAGGAAAACTTATCGGTAAGATCGATTTTTCTAAAGCTAATGTAAAGGAACAATACGAACAATTAATAGCCCATGATGCGGAGGTAAAAGCAATTTTTGATTGGATTGCGAATATGGGAAATCAACATCCGCTAGCAGCTTGGGCGGTAACGTTAAATATTGCTGAGTGTACC
>JASLHL010000102.1 GCA_030152225.1 Flavobacterium sp.
ACATAACAATCTCATACCCTTGAGACAAGACAGTTGTTGCTTGTTTTGTTGTGATTTTTCCATAAGGTGGACGAAATAAAGTTACGGCCTCCACCCCGTGTTTCTCAATTTCTTGCTGACATAATTGTATATTGGCGACATAGTCTTCAACTGTCGTTTTCCAGCCTTTGAGATGATGAAAGGTGTGATTTCCTATGCGATGATTTTCGTTTAAAATTCGTCGAAATACAGCCGGATGTTTTCGGATATTATCCCCAATACAAAAAAAAGTGGCTTTAATTTGATGTTGAGCTAAGACGTCTAATACCCATTCCGTGACTCCTGGAATAGGTCCATCGTCAAAGGTGAGGTAAATTACCTTTTCAGCCTTGGACTTGTGCCAAGTATACTGAGGAAAGAGAAAGGGGAGAATGCGCATGATTCAAAGATAAGAAAATTTGATGAGGGTTGGGTGTAGCGTCTACCTTCTAAGTCTCAAAGAAAATTTTGTTTTGTAAACGGAGATTGCAATAAAAAAGTAAAAGTTCTTGCTAAATAAGGGATTTCAAGGTGAATGCATGAGCCTTCGTTCGTCATTGCTTCGAGTTCGCTCCAAGACTTCTTCGACAAAAGGACGTGTTTTCCAAGTATTCTCCAAGCATTCTCCAAGGAGTGTCGGAGAAAACAACCACCTATTACCCATCAAGCATTGCGTATTACACCAAAAAAAATAGCAGCAGGCAATTGCCTACTGCTATTTTTAACTATGGATGTGTTGGTGTGTTTTATTCTAATCCACCACCTAAGGAACGATACAATTGTACTAAAGTCGTCAATTGTGTCAATTCGGTGTTGATGTAGCTTAACTCAGCAGCAAGCGCACTTTCTCTAGCTGTTAATACATCTAGATAAGTGGCCATCCCTTGAACTAAAAGCTCTTCTGAATATTCCGTCGCTAATTGATACGCTTCGTATTCTTTTTTCTTTAGCTCTAATTTTTCCGAAGCACTTTGATAGGTATACAGTGCATCAGATACTTCTTTAGAAGCGGTTAAGATTGCTTTTTTATACCCTAAATAGGCTTGTTCTTTTTTCGTCTGTGCTACTTGGTGTTGGGTTCTGATTTGTCTACCATTTAACAACGGTTGTGTCAAACCACCGATGAAGTTAGCAAATACAGAACTCGTATTGAACAACTCGTCAAAATCAAGACTTTGAAGACCACCATTGGCTGTTAAACGCAAAGAAGGGTAGAAGTTCGCTCGCGCTACATTCGTCATTTCAAAGGCATTTACTAAGCCGTATTCAGCTGCTCTAACATCTGGACGGTTAGCTAAGAGTTGCATAGGAACACCTACAGTTAAATCGGCATGCACTCTTTGGTTGCTCAATGACTCTCTTTTGATCTCACCTGGATTTTGTCCCAGTAAAATACTAAAGGTATTTTCCGTTATTTTGATGTTGTTGTTTAAATCAACCAACAAGGCTTGTGCATTATACAATTGCGCTTGCGTTTGCTTTACAGCGATTTCATCTACTTGTCCAGATTCTTTTAACGCGTTAATCGTCTCTAAACTGTTTTTTCTGTTTGCAATCGTAAGTTCTGTAATTTCCTTTTGTTTATCTAGTGCAACGAGTTGGAAATACGTTGTGGCAATAGTAGAAATTAGCTGTGTTTTTATGGCTTGTTGTGCGGATACAGTTTGCAAGTAACTCGCTACGAAAGCTCTTTTGTTACTTCTCAATTTACCCCAAACATCTAGCTCCCAAGAAAACTGCCCTGTAACATCGTACAAGTCTGTTTTCACGCGTTTGTCTCCATACATAATCCCTTGAGGACCATTTTTAGATTGAACGCTATGGGTGTAGTTTGCTCCAACACTTAACGTAGGAGCATAGCCCCATTTTCCTTGTTGCATGTAGGCTTGTGCAGCATTGATATTTTCAATGGCAATAAGCATGTCCAAGTTATTCTCTAAGCCCGTTTCAATATATTGAATCAAGGTTTGATCAGAGAATAACTCCTTCCATGACATCGTTGCCATGGAAAGAGAGTCTGCAGTAGTACTACCTCTATATTGTTCTTCTTGAATTACATCAGGTCTATCATATTTCTTCGCAACTATACAAGATTGCAAGGTAAGCCCTAATATAGCAACAGGAATCGCTCTGTATATATATTGTTTTTTCATGTTATTCAGACTTAATTTCTTCAAATTTAATTGGTTTAATTTTCTCTTGAAGATATTGGAATATCGCATACAATACAGGGATTACAAATACCCCGATAATTGTACCAATCAATAATCCAAATGCAGCACCTGTACCAATTGAACGGTTTCCGATATATCCAACTCCACCTGCGAATACCAATGGCATTAATCCTAAGATAAACGCAAATGAGGTCATTAGAATTGGTCGTAAACGCGCTTTCGCACCGTTGATTGCTGATGCTACAATCGATTCGCCATGTCTTCTACGTTGAACAGCGAACTCCACAATCAAAATGGCGTTCTTCGCGAGTAGTCCAACAAGCATGACCAGGGCAATCTGGAAGTAAATGTTGTTCTCTAATCCCGCAATTTTTTGTGCAAGGAAAGCCCCCATAATACCCGTTGGTAAAGATAAAATTACCGCAAATGGCAACATATAACTTTCGTATTGCGCAGATAGTAAGAAGTAAACGAATACTACACACAAGAAGAAAATAAGTACCGTTTGGTTTCCTGCACTAATCTCCTCACGCGATAATCCCGTAAAGTCAATTCCATAACCAGATGACAAGTTTTGTTGTGCCACCTCTTGTACTGCTTTAATCGCATCTCCCGAACTAAATCCTGGTTTTGGAGCACCTGTAATATTCGAAGAGGTAAATAAGTTGTAACGGTTAATCGACTGTGGTCCGTATACTTTAGTCAAGTTAACAAACTGGGTAATTGGAGCCATTTCACCTGAACCTGTGCGTACGTAAATTTCATTTAAGCTATTTACATCTGAACGATATTCTGGTAAGGATTGAACCATTACACGGAATTGTTTACCAAAACGAGTAAAGTCAGCAGCGTAAATTCCTCCAATATACCCTTGTAAAGCAGAGAAGATATCACTTACTAATACGCCTGATTCTTTAGCTCTAGCCACATTTAAATCTAACTCATATTGTGCATAGTTCGTATTAAATGAAGATTGAGCATACATGATTTCAGGACGTTGCATCAAAGCACCTAAGTACTCTTTTGATTTTTGATCAAAATCAGTCAATGAACCTCCAGTTTTATCTAATAGTTTTAACTCAAACCCAGATGACATACCAAAACCTGGAATACTAGGGGGTTGGAAGAAGATCATTCTTGCATCTTGGAATTGTGTTGCAGCTAAACCAAATAATTTTCCAATTACTACGTCAGTTGCTAATTCTGGTGCTTTTCTTTCTTTGAAATCTTTCAACTTAATCATCGCCATCCCGTAGTTAGACCCCTGACCGTTAATGAAAGAGAATCCCGATACGACGGTTACCCCGTCAACTCCTGGAATTTGTTGTACAATTTTAGAGAATTCTCTCTGAATTGCTACCACACGGTCTTGAGAAGCACCTGCTGGTAGCTCAATGTTCCCCATGATAAACCCACGGTCTTCGTTTGGTACGAATCCTGTTGGCATTGTTTTCGCTGAATAGTAAGTAATACCTAAACACGCAAGCAAGATTAAGAAGGTCGTCCATTTGTGTTTTAGTAAGAACTTAAATGAATTACCGTATTTTTCTGTAATGCTATTAAATGCAATGTTGAATGCTCTAAAGAAACGTTGAAGTAGATTTTTTCGCTTACCATTATCTACTACATCGTGGTGTTTCAAGAATACCGCACATAAAGCGGGACTCAAGGTAAGGGCGTTTACAGCCGAAATTAAAATCGCAATAATAAGCGTAATACCGAACTGTTTATAGAATACTCCGGTAGGACCACTAATAAACGTTACAGGAATAAATACTGCCGCCATTACTAGGGTAATGGAGATAATCGCACCTGAAATTTCGTCCATCGTACTCTTACTCGCTTCTAGTGCATCTTCACCTGTGGCCTCCATCTTGGCGTGGACGGCTTCCACGACGACAATGGCATCATCCACCACAATACCAATGGCGAGTACGAGGGCAAATAGGGTTAGTAAGTTCAACGAGAAGCCAAAAGCATTCAAGAAGAAGAACGTACCGATAATCGAAACAGGAACCGCAATCAATGGAATTAACGTCGATCTAAAATCTTGTAAGAAGATATACACCACGAAGAATACCAAGATAAATGCCTCAATTAACGTGGTTACTACTTTGCTAATTGATGCATCCAAGAATTCGTTAGTATCCATCAATACTTTGTAGTGTAATCCTTCAGGGAAGTTTTTAGACAAAGATTCTAATTCACTGTGTAAGTGCTTATTGATCTCTTGTGCGTTAGAGCCTGGTGTTTGGTAGATCGCCATGGCAACTGCTGGGTGTCCATCTAGTTCCGAGTTACCTACATAAGACATCGCTCCTAGTTCAATTTTCGCTACATCTTTTAATAAAAGTACTTGTCCGTTAGCTAACGACTTGATTACAATATTCTCATACTGTTCTTGTGTTTTATACTTACCACTGTACTTAATTACATATTGGAAGGCTTCTGCATTGTTTTCACCTAATTGACCAGCTGCGGCCTCCAAACTTTGCTCGTTTAATACGCGAACAACATCCGAAGGTACTAAGCCATAGGCTTTCATTTTTGAAGGTTCAATCCAAATACGCATCGAGTAGTTACGCGAACCGAATGCCTGAGCATCCCCCACACCACTTACACGTTTTAACTCAGGAATAACGTTAATATTCATGTAGTTTTGGATGTAAATCGCATCGTAGTTTGGATTGTCAGAGTAGAACGACAAGAACATCAACGCACTGGTTTGTTGCTTTTGTGTTGTAACCCCAGAACGCGTTACCTCTGCTGGTAAAAGCGGAGTAGCACGTGCCACACGGTTCTGTACGTTTACTGCTGCAATATCCGGGTCAACCCCTTGTTTAAAGATTACTTGGATACTCGCACTACCATCATTACTGGCAGTAGAAGTAATGTAATCCATGTTTTCCACCCCGTTTACTTGCTCTTCAATCGGGATGATCACACTTTGCATAACAGTCTCCGCATTCGCACCAGGATAACTGGCGTTGATCTGCACTGTTGCAGGCGCAATATCAGGATATTGCGTTACCGGAAGTGCGGTTAAACCCAGCACCCCCAAGATTACTATTAGAATAGAAATAACTGTCGATAGAACAGGTCTTTCAATAAATGTCTTTAACATAGTTTAGAATGTTGATTTGTAGTCGTTGATCTTCTCAATTGTCGTTGGTGTTGGTGTAATCGCTGATCCATTACGCAACGTACCCAATCCTGTACCTACAATTGTTTGGCCTTTTGTAAGACCTGATTTTACAACGGCTAGTTTGTTTACACGCTCAATTACTTCAATTTGAGTAGCTTTTACCGTATCGTTTTCTACTTTGTACACATAGACTTGACCTTGTTGTTCGAAAGTAGATGATTCTGGTACAACCATCACATCGTTGTACGTTTGAGGAATTAATAGCGTTCCACTGTTACCTGTGCTCAAAATACGCTCTTTATTCGGGAATGCAGCACGTACTTGTACTGTACCTGTAGCGGTGTTGATTTGTCCACTAATGGTTTCGATTTTACCTTTGTATTGATAAGTAGATCCATTGGCTAACTGTAATTCAACTTCTGGTAAATGGGTTAATTTTTCCTTTAATGTGTTTCCTTCAATTTTTTCAACGAAGTTAAAGTACTCTTTTTCGTTCATTGAGAAATAAGCAAAGATCTCGCTGTCGTCAGAAACGGTTGTCAATGGAGTTGGGTCACTAGGCGAAATTAACGCTCCTTCACGGAAAGCAATAGCCCCTACAATACCGTCAATTGGACTTCTAACAATAGAGAAATCAATATTGGCGGCTACACTGTTGTAGTTTGCTTTAGCCGAAGCTAATTGACTTTGTGCACTAGCTAAATTCGCTTTCGCTGTTTCCAATTGAATCGTACTGATAATTCCTTTTTGAACAAGCGGAACTAATTTATCAACATTTACTTGCGCTACATTTACTTGTGCTTCAGCTGTTTTAATCGCTGCTTTACTAGCATCTGCATTTTGTGTTAAAACGTTGGTTTCTAAACGAAATAAAGGTTGTCCTTTTTTTACAAGTGATCCCTCATCCACATAAACTTCCTGAATGTATCCCGTTATTTTCGCGCGAACGCTACTAGTAACTTTACCTTGTAGGGAAGTTGGGTAAGAAGTATGACCAACAACGTCTTGTGTTGGAACTTGAATAACTTGGTATGGCATTGGACCTTGCCCTCCTTGTGCTTGCTCTTTCTTTCCGCATGAAATTACGGCAAGTGATGAAAGAGAACCAAGAACGATAGTATGCAAATAACGTTTCATATAAATTACTGGTTTGTACTTTTTAATTTTTCTATGGTTTTTGTTAGCTGAATTTTACTGCTTTCTAAATGATCAATATAGAGTTTCATTTTCGCTTGGCAGTTGTTCGTGTTGACTAATCCTTCTTCGACATATCCTTTGAGCTTTAGTGTTAATGCCGACTCGCGGTCAAGCATGTTTTTAATTAGCTCTAGTCGCGTGGTGATAAAATTAGCGTTTAGGCGAAAAAAGCGCTTCCGCTCATCAATTTTATTGAAGTGCTCAATTTGGTTGTTGCTAATAAGTAAGTTCAAGCTAGTTGATACGGAACTCTTACTCGCATTTAACCGTTCTACAAGTTCATCGAAAGTTACTCCATCTCGATTATTGTTGAACATAATGTAGGTGTATATCTGCGCCGTTAAGGGCGAGAAATGATATACCACTTCATGATGTGCACAGAAATCTTGGAATAAATCGACTAATCGTTGGTCGTATTGCATTTTGAGAATGAATCTAAAATAATTAAGTAGCACAAAGATAGGGTTAGTTTTGTAATTACCGAACCAACCATACTTAAAGTTCTCTTAAATTATTTAGACGACGTCTATATAATGTAGAAATTCAATGTTAAAAGGGGTTAGAGGTGGATTGTATGTCTTTTATTTCGGTTGTTTTGGCTATAAAATCGCAAAAAACATTTTGTTTCTTTGCCTATATTCGAGTATTAGGTCAGATAGTTTTGCGTATTTAGCAAGCTAATGGAAGTAAAAAAGAAGTAGGTTATATGTTGAAAATGTGATTTAAACACCGTTCGTCATAAAATTAGTGGTGTTTAAGACGTGAAGCGTATTTGTATAAGCAAAAAACCTTTTTTGACTAGGTAAAAGGATGGGGAATTGGATGAAATAGATACAAAAAAAGATTTTTTTTAAGCAATTGGGTTAGGATATCTTATTGATATTCTGCAAGAAGAAAAAAAAATAAAAAGATTGCTAAAAAAATATCTTTTTATTTCTTGCATAAAATTTGAAAAATGCCTTATATTTGCATCCACAAATGCGGAAGTAGCTCAGTTGGTAGAGCTCCAGCCTTCCAAGCTGGTTGTCGCGAGTTCGAGCCTCGTCTTCCGCTCCAAAAACTGGATGAAAGTTTCAAAAGATCATCACCTGCGGAAGTAGCTCAGTTGGTAGAGCTCCAGCCTTCCAAGCTGGTTGTCGCGAGTTCGAGCCTCGTCTTCCGCTCCAAAAACTAGATGAAAGTTTTAAAAGATCATCACCTGCGGAAGTAGCTCAGTTGGTAGAGCTCCAGCCTTCCAAGCTGGTTGTCGCGAGTTCGAGCCTCGTCTTCCGCTCAAATAAAAAAGCCTGCATTAGCAGGCTTTTTTATTTTAATGTACTTAGATCTGTATTGGATTGAACTTCATATGCGGGTTTGTTTTGCTCAAAGATACGCGCTGGGAGTGTCCCTTCCAGTACAATGCGATCTCCTGTGACTTTTAGCCAACTTCCCTCTCTCAATCCAACCACTGGCTGTGAATTGATGGTGTGAAATTCATTGATTCTTGTTTCTCGTGTTTCACCCATATGGGTTGATCCTTCAATAGGATCTAAATAATGAGGATTAATGTTAAAAGGAACTAATCCAAAGGTTTTGAAAGAAGGTGGATAGGTGATTGGCATGTCATTGGTTGTTTCCATGGTCAACCCACAAATATTACTCCCTGCACTACAACCTAAATAAGGAGTCCCCTTATTGACAACCGCAGTAATGGTTTGTACCAAATCATGGGCGTATAGTTGTTTGACCAATAAAAAGGTATTACCACCTCCTGTAAAAATACCTGATGCTTCTTGAATCGCCGCTTTGGGATCGTCAAATTCATGAAGACCTTTTACCTGTACGTTGATAGGCTCAAGTGCTTCTCTTACTTTTGCAGTGTACGCCTCATGACTAATGCCTCCTGGACGAGCATACGGTATAAAAATAATCGTTGATCCCGCAGTAAAGTGATCCTGTAACGTAGGTAATAAGTACTCCAAATACCCTTGATTGTGTAAGGTTGATGTACTGGCTATGATAATGTTTCTCATAATTATTCCATTTGAAGTAACAAAAATAGCCTTTATTCGTCAAATGGAAAAGAGAGTTAAGGTTCGATTCTTTTTACATTTAACATAACTTTACACGATTAAAATTTTGCTTTATGCGATTATAAGATATTTTTACAGACTTCATTAATATAGTAGTAGATGAAATTAATTTTAACTTTTTTGTTGTTGATAGTAGGCGTAGGAGTGCTCGCTCAAGATCGGGTTGCTTTACACGGGAAAATTGTTTCTCGAAGCAAAAACCTCAAGGATATTTACGTATCCAATATCAACACAGGAGATGCTTTAATGACGGAGCAAGGGGGGTATTTTACTATTCAAGCACAAGAAAATGATACGTTGATGTTCTCAGGACCTCTGTTTATTGGCTACCGCTATGTTTTAGACGACATTGATTTTAAACGCGATATTGTTCTAATTCCTTTAGAACCCAATGACTTGAATCTTCAACTGAACGAAATTGTTATTACACATATTTCTTCTTCGTCTTTGGGGCTTGTCCCTGAAAATGTAAGGCGTTATACCCCAGCGGAAAGACGACTCTACACGGCCACTTCCGGAAGTGGAATTATCCCAGTGAGCGCAATTGTCAATTGGATTAGCGGGCGTACAGCCATGTTGAAGAAAGCGCTGAAATATGAAAAACAAGAGATGAGAAAAGAGAAGTTCTTGAGTATCATGGATGAATATACCTTGATTAAAGACTACAGCATCCCGAAAGATTACGTTGTCGGTTTTGCTTATTTTGTTTCGGATGACGATCTCATGTCTAGTTTACTGACCACAAGTATGGTTGAAAAAGAGAAAGTTTCTTCTAGAACGGGAGTTTTAGCATTGGAATTTTTAGATTTGCTTGGGGATAAAATAGAAACAGCGCCTTTAAAAGATACTTTAACAATCGAATAGGGAAATTAAAGTCTATAGATAGTAAATAAAAAATAATAAACTTTGTAGATTTGTAACGTAACTAAAAATAGAGGTATGTTTGGAATAGGAGGAGGAGAGCTTTTTTTTATCATATTAATCATTTTAATGCTTTTTGGTTCTGATAAGGTACCAGAAATGGCTCGCGCTTTTGGTAAGTTCATGGCTCAAGTGAAAAATGCAACGAATGACATCAAGCACGAAATCAATAAGAGCGCGGATGAATCAGGTATAAAAAAAGACATAGAAGACGCTTTAAACTTGGATGAGCATATTAATCCAATAAAGGATATTCAGCAAGAAATTGAAAAGCAAAAAGAAGATATTGAAGATATTACAGGTCCAATAAAAAGAAGAAATTAATGTTAGATCGCCTTATTCAACTAGACAAAGAGTGGTTGATTTTTTTTAATGGATTAGGTAGCGAAGCCTATGATCCTTTTTGGTTATTCATTACAAAGCAGTTCAATTGGATTCCCTTTTTTGTCCTACTAGTCTATTTAACCTACCGCAAAGTTTCTTTGAAAAAGCTTGGCGTTATTATCTTGCTGTTGGCAGGATTGGTTACTTTTACAGATCAAATGACCAATGTAGTGAAATATGCTGTAGCACGTCCTAGGCCGTGTAATACGGAAGATATTCAAAGCTTGATCCGCATTGTGAAATGCAGCCCTAGTTTGAGCTTCTTTTCTGGACATGCTTCCAATTCCATGGCGAATATGCTGTTTATGTTTATGCTGCTGAGACGCTATTATAAACACGCCTATTTGGTCTTCCTATTTCCCTTGATTTTTGCCTATAGTAGAATATACTTGACGATGCACTTCCCTCTTGATATTTTAGTAGGGTATTGCTTCGGATTAGTTTCAGGAACACTCTTCTATCAAATCTTCTTGTGGATTGAAAGAAAATACGATAACAAATTGATATAACAAAAAAGGGATTGGCCGTTCAAAGCCAATCCCTTTTTTGTTTATCGTACACGAGATACGGTTAGCCCGTCTCGAATTGGAAGAAGAATCGTTTCTACACGAGGATCTTCTTTTAGTAGCTTGTTGTATTGATCTAACGCCAAGGTACTTTTGTCATTGGCCTTTATTTCTTCAATTACCTTTCCAGACCACAACACATTATCGGATAAGATAAGGCCGCCAGGATTCATTTTACCTATGATTAATTCAAAGTAATTGCTGTAGTTTTTCTTATCAGCATCGATAAAGACTAAATCGTATGTTTTGTCTAGTTGCGGAATAATGTCCAAGGCACTTCCTATGTGTTGAGTGATTTGTTTACCATAGGGAGATAGATCAAAATACTTGCGTTGAAAATCGTATAATTCCTCATTGACGTCAATGGTATCTAAGGTTCCTTCCGCTTTTAGGCCTTCGGCTAAGCTCAGGGTAGCATATCCTGTAAAGGTGCCGATTTCCAAAATATGAGTTGGGTGTACTAATTTGGAAATCATACTTAAAAAACGCCCTTGAAAATGCCCACTCAACATACGGGGTTGCAGTACTTTTTGGTGTGTCTCCTTGTCGAGTTGCGCGAGTAAGTCAGGTTCATTTTCACTGTGATTTGCCGCGTATTCTTCTAATTCTTTGGATATAAAGTGCATATAAGAAACAATTTTAAATGATGGGAATTGAGATGCAAAGATAAAAGGCTTTTGGCAATTCAGCTCTATTTTGTCGATTTTATAAGAATGAAGACTAAATCCTCAAAACCAAAGAAAAAAATGGTACATTTAACTATCATCAAGAAGAATTGGTTATGAAAATACTATGGAAATTCCTAAAGGGATTGATTATACTTCTAGCTGGAATAGTCCTTCTGGCTTATGTTTTTAAGGTAGATTACTTGTTTACCGCTGTGCGCACGATTTATTTTAATGGCTATAAAACGGCATTTTTAGATGACTACCACTATTTTCCTACTCGAGAGATTCCCACAGGAGTGCCACAACCATGGCCTCTAGCTGCGGATTATAACACTGTTGAGCCAACAGCCATTTTGGCCGACACCCATAAAGAACTGCAAACCATAGCGTTTTTGATTATCAAAAACGATAGCATTTGGCATGAGAGTTACTATGATGGCTATACAGCGAATAGTAAAACCAATTCTTTTTCTATGGCAAAGAGCGTGGTTTCGGCTGCCTTGGGAAAAGCACTGCAACGGGGGGAGATTAAGAGTTTAGATGATAAGGTAATTCAATATCTCCCAGAGCTAAAGGGAAAATACAACCAAGAGGTTACCGTGGGCGATTTGTCTTCAATGGCTTCTGGTTTGGATTGGGATGAGGGCTATTACAGTCCCTTTTCTGTGGTAACTCAAGCGTATTTTGACAAAGATTTGCGCAAGGTGATGATGGGGTTGGAAATTAAGGATCAACCAGGAAAAGAATTTAGCTATAAAAGTGGCGATACGGAATTGCTAACGATGGTGCTTGAAAAAGCAACTGGACAAACGCTTTCTTCCTATGTTTCTGCTTATTTTTGGAAACCAATGGGAGCGGATCACGATGCATTATGGCAAATCGACCACAAGGGAGACGGAATCGAAAAATCGTACTGTTGTTTTACCAGTGGAGCACGTGACTTTGCGCGATTTGGTAAATTATATAAGGACTTTGGTAAGTGGAAGGGTGAGCAAATTCTCGATAGTACTTTTATTGCAAAATCAATTGTCCCTCGTTTCGAAGCGAGCCCCGAATATGGATATGGGTGGTGGTTGAAGCAATACAACGGACAAGATTTTTTCTATATGCGTGGTCACCTCGGTCAATTTACTATTGTATCTCCCAAAGATAACGTCATAATTGTGCGACTAGGTCATATCAAAGGGGTCCAAACTGAAGAAGATCCTCATAGTAATGATTTGTATACCTATATTGATGAAGCTTATAAAATGTTAGCTCAACGAAAAAAATAACCATGTTAGATCGAATTAATTTAGCACATATTCTATTTTTAGATATTGAAACAGTTCCACAAGAGCGTGAATTTGGCTTATTAGAACCTGAAGTTCAGGAATTGTATGAGGAGAAAACGCGCTATCAACGCAAAGGTGAAATTCCCGCGGAAGAGTTTTATGCGCATGCGGGTATTTGGGCTGAATTCGGAAGAATTGTTTGCCTGTCTGTAGGCTACTTTACGTATAAGATGGGAGAACGTCAGTTTAGAACGACTTCTTTTGTTGGAGAAGAAGTAAATATTCTTCAATCGTTTGCCAACCTGTTGCATGCTCATTTCAATCGAGGGGAACACCTGTTATGCGGACACAATGCCAAGGAATTCGATTTTCCATATATCGCGCGTCGCATGATTATTCATGGAGTCAAAGTACCAGCTAAATTAAACTTAATGGGGAGAAAACCGTGGGAGGTTCCTCATTTGGATACGATGGAGATGTGGAAGTTTGGCGATTATAAACACTATACGTCTCTCAAATTATTGGCCCATATTTTACAGATTCCCTCTCCAAAAGATGATATACACGGAGCTGATGTAGCTCGGGTGTACTATGTTGACCAAGATATGGACCGCATTGTTCGCTATTGTGAAAAAGATGTCATTACAGTAGCTCAAATTGTATTGCGTTTAAGAGGGGAAGCAATTTTAGAGGAAGAGGAATTACTATCGGTCTAAAAAAAATAGTTAAAAATATTCGTAAATTTGCTTTTTATAAAAAAATAATTTCTAGCTTTGTACGCAGTAAAAAACAGAGAAAAATATACAATGTTAACAATTCAATCTTATTTTCATAAATCAATGTGGTATTCAGCTCCAGAGGTGGATGGATTGAGATTGTTATTTTAAAAGACATAAAATAATAAACGATATACAAAAAGCCTCTGTTGATTAAACAGTGGCTTTTTTTTTAACTATAATACAATGAGAACGCAAATTCAGTATCTATCGAACCCAGTATGTATGATGTGGATGTTTATTAAACATTCGCCTAATCGCTCGTTACCAGAACTGAAGCAAAAATCATCGTGTTTTTTTTAATAAAAATAATTCAATGTAATATTTCAAGTCCTTTTGGTAACGTACGACGACCAAAAGGACTTTTTTTTTGAGGTAAAGTGTCGTATTTAAAACAAGAAAAAATGAGTAAAAAAGTAGT